>JBNASR010000008.1:401-16205 GCA_049717425.1 Microgenomates group bacterium
TAGTAAAGTACTGGCGCTACAAAAACTAATGGCTTGGCAATGAATTCATCAAACCATTCCGGCATTTTCAGATAACTTCGATAAAATGCCCAGATAATCAAAATCACTCCCCATAAATTTAAAGCTCGCTGAGTTGGAGTAATTTTTTCTCTAGCCATATAATAAATTATTATTCCAAAAAATCTTTTAATTTTCTTGCTCTGGTTGGATGTTTTAATTTTCTTATTGCTTTAGCTTCAATTTGTCGGATCCTTTCTCTTGTCACCTTAAATTCTTTTCCTACCTCCTCAAGAGTCTTTGGTTTTCCATCCTCCAACCCAAATCGCATAATCAATACTTTTCTTTCTCTTGGGGATAAAGTTTCTAAAACTTTATTTAATGCATCCTTTAATAACTCTCGAGATACTTTATCATATAAACTTGGTTGATTATTATCAGCAACAAATTGCTCTAAGGTCGCTTCTTTATCATCACCAACTGGAGTTGATAGTGATCGCGGTTGCTGAGAGATTTTGATTAAATTTTCCACCTCATCAACGGACATCTGCATCTCTTTAGCAATCTCTTTAATCTTTGGTTCTCGACCTAATTTTTGAGTCAATTTTCGATGAATTTTGTAATAACGATTTATATGATCAACCATATGCACAGGAATTCTGATGGTTCTTGATTGATCAGCAATTGCCCGCGTAATTGCCTGTCTTATCCACCAAGTGGCATAAGTAGAAAATTTAAAACCACGTCGCCAATCATATTTTTCAACTCCTCTAATTAATCCTTTATTGCCTTCTTGAATTAAATCAAGAAATGATAAACGACGACCAAGATATTTTTTTGCAATTGAAACCACTAATCTTAAATTAGCTTTGATTAATTTTTCTTTTGCTTTTTCATCACCTTTTTCATATCTTTTGGCTAACTCGATCTCCTCATCAAAAGTCAAAAGCGGAGTTTTGCCAATTTCTTTTAAATACATTTTGATTGGATCAAGTGATTCACCATGTTTTAAAACCACCAGCTGCTCTAATTCTTTCTCCATCTCTTCAATTGATTTTTTAGCTTCAGCCTCTTCGCGAGTTGATACTGTTTCAAAAATATCAATTCCTTTTTTTAAAGCCTCATTAAAAAATTGATCAATTTCATCAATATGTTTTTCCGGTTCAGCATAAACTAATAAAATATCATCCTGTACCAAAAATCCATCTTCTTCTCCTTGTTTAAGTAGTTCTTTTAATGTTTTTGGGATAGTATATTTTGTCATAATTGAAAATTTTACTATTAATTTATCTTTTTTTCTACTTCTTTTAACAGCTGAGTTAACTTAATAAGACTTTTTTCTTTTTCTTCATCTTCATCTTTTTTTAAGAGGTTGGCAATTTGTCTTTTTAGAGAATATTTTTTAATTTCAAAAATAATTTTTTCAATATCTTTTTCTTTTATTTCTTCATTAAAAGAAGCATATAAAAAGATTTCATCAAAAACTTCTTTTAGCTCTGGAGTTAATTTTTTAACAAAACCCTCAACAGTAAAACTATCAATTTCCGGTAAAAATAAACTAAATAGTTTTTGAAATGAAGGTATTTTAAAATCTTCAGGTGTCAATATCTCAATTATCTTTTTTTTAATAGTTAAATTATCAGTTTGAAAAAGATAACTTAAAAGATATTTTTCAATAATAATTTCTCTTTCTTGATTGCTAATTTGGCGAGTTCTTTGAGTAAAATTAATTTTTGTTTTTTTGGTTTTTTTAATTATTGCCAACATCGCCTCAATACTTTTTTCCTCAACTGCCAGTATCTTTGCTATTTTTTTAACATAGTATGAACGAACAATTGGATTAAGAATTCTTTCAATAAACGGCAACACTTCATCAGCAATTTTTTTCTTAGCAAAAGATGTTTCTTCTGGATATTTTTTTTGAGCCGTTTCAATTAAAAAATCATAAATTGGTAGTGATTTCTTAAGATCTTCTTTAAAAGCTTTAAGATCGCTTCTTACTGCTTCATCTGGATCTTTTCCTTTTGATAATCTAACAATTTCTATTTCTAAATCTAATCTTTCTGCTTCATCAATAGCTCTTAATGTTGACTGCTCACCAGCGCTATCAGCATCTAAAACTAAAGTGATTTTTTCTGTATATCTTTTTAAAAGCAATAATTGTTCATTAGTTAAAGCAGTGCCTTTGATGGCAACAAAATTGGAAAAACCATTTTGATAAGGGGTAATCATATCAAATTCACCCTCAACAATAAAAACATTTTTCTCGGTTTTAATTGAATCTTTAGCTAAATGAATTCCAAAAAGAGTCTCTCTCTTGTGATAAATTGGTGTCTCTGGACTGTTAACATATTTTGCCTCTTTTTTACTTTCATCAAGAATTCTTCCAGAAAAACCAACGATATTACCCCGACTATCTTTAAGAGGAAAAATTAATCGACCGCGAAAGCGATCATAAAAATTTCCTTTTTCTCCTTTAATTAACAATCCATTCTCTAACATTTCTTCTTCGGCAAACTTTTTGCTTTTTAAAAAATTTTTTAAAGAGTCCCATGAGACAGGCGCATATCCTAATTGAAAAAGTTTTATCGTTGAATCTTTTATTCCTCTTGATTTTAAGTATAACAAAGCTTTCTCCCCAAACCTATTTTTAGTTAAAAGATAATGAAAAAATTCAGCCGCAAAAAAATTCATACTAAAATATCGCTCTCTTTTTTGCCATACTTTATCTTGAAAATCAATCTTTTTTAAAGCGACACCGGCTTTTTTGGCTAATTCTTTTAAGGCTTCAACAAAAGTAATATTTTCCCATTTCATTAAAAATTTAAAAATGTCTCCCCCTTCACTACAAGCACCAAAACAATGCCAAATCTGTCTTTCTGGAGAGACAATAAATGAAGGAGTTTTTTCTTGATGAAAAGGACAAATCGCTTTATAATTTCTGCCGGTTTTTTTTAAATTAATAAAAGAACCAATAAAATCGACAATGTCAATTTTTCTTTTAATCTCCTCAATTTGATTATCCATAGCAGTATTTTATCATTTTTATGGCTAAAAATAATTCAATGAAGTTAACAATAATTATCTTGTCTTTTTTTTAAAAATAGTTTATATTTTAATTATATGATTTATTTATCAATTAATCAAAACACTATCAAACTTCTTTCTTTTAAAAAAACCCTTCTTGGACAAGAAGAAACTGTTTTTTTTGAAAAAACATATGAGGCTAAATTGACTGATAAAGGTAAACCAATCAATATTGATCTTTTGGCTTCAGCAGTAAAAGAAGTCATTACCAGCGCTTTTACCAAAAATCACCAAGATAAAGATGTTTTTTTGATTCTGCCTCAGGAGGCCTTTGTTTATTTGAGAATGGAGGTGCCATCAGATATTGCTCCCTCAGCTTTAAACTCTTTTATCAATGACAAAATCCGCTCCAGTTTACCAGTTTTAACTGAAGAATTAGTTTCTGATTATTTTGTCAAAATTAATGATCAACAAAAAGTTGTTAATTTTTTTGGTATTTCAAAAGAAATTATTGAAGATTATCAACAAGCTTTTTCTTTAATTGATCTAAAACTGGTCTCTATTTTACCTGAAACACTTGCTTATTTTAAGCTTTTCGAAAAAACTTTACGGGCTGATAAAAAAGAGATTATCCTTTATGTTAATATTGAAAACAATCTTTTAACTGGTTATCTTTTTGATAATTTTGGACTGGTTGATGAAAAAAATTTTGTCGCTCAAATCTCGCAAGATAATACTCCTGAAAAAATCATTAAAGAAATTAGTAAACAACTAGAAACTGAAAATAAAAAACCCAATCGATTAATTATCTCAGGTAATCAATCTGAAAACATTAGACAAGATACTTTTACTAAAACTGTTGGTATTTGGACTAATCCTTTAAAAAGGATCATTCCCAATTTTTATCAAAGCTACTTAAAATCAATCATTGTTGATCAAAATAAACCCTTTTCAATTTTAAAATTTGATGCTTGCTTTGGCGCCTATGTTTTTAATCGTGAAGAAAAATTTTCATTAAATAAAAAATTAGGAAAAAACTCTCAATCAATAAGAACAACTATTAATGATAATTCATTTTCCTCTCCAAAAATTTATTTACCAAAAAAGGAAATTTTTTTGTTTTTGAGTTCGTTTGTTTTATCTTTTTTTCTATTTATTTTCATTAATAATTTTAAATCAACAAAATTATCATTTTTTTCTAAAAAAATTACCCCAACCGTTACTCCTTTACCCACGATTACTCCCTCACCAACTCCAACCATCAAAAAAGAAGAGTTGAAAATTCAAGTACTAAATGGCTCCGGGATCCCTGGGAAAGCCTCAGAAATGAAAGAAATTTTAAAGAAAAAAGGTTATCAAGAAATCATCACTGGCAATGCTGATAATTATGATTATAAATTGACTGAAATTCAGGTTAAAAGATCAAAATCATTTGTTGCTGAATTAATTAAAAATGATCTTTCAGATTACTTTTCAACTATAAAAATCACCACTCTTGCTGAAGAAAAAACTCCAGATGTCATCATCATTATTGGAGCAGATTTTAAATAAGTATTCTTCATTGATATAATTAAAAAAATATGAATAAAGAAGAAATTAAGTCAAAATTAGAAGCAATACTGCTTAAATCAAACTTAAAAGAAAAAAAACACCAACTTTCTCTTTTGAAAAATGAATCAACTAAACAAGATTTTTGGTTGGATCCACAAAAGGCTAGCCAAACAATGAAAAAAATCAGTGAGTTAAAAAAAGAAATCGATGATTTAGAGATGATGCAACTTTTATGGGAAGAAAATCAGCTTGAAGAGTTAAAAAAATTAGTCAGACAATATGAGATTTTATTTTTCTTATCTGGTAATTATGATCAAAATGATGCTATTTTTTCAATTCATGCTGGTCAAGGAGGAACAGAAGCAATGGATTGGTCGCAAATGCTTTTTCGCATGTACACTCGCTATTTTGAAAAAAAGGGTTGGCAATGGGAAGAGATCGATCGGGTCGCTGGTGAAGAAGCTGGTATCAAAAGTTCAACAATTATTGTTAAAGGTAAATTTGCTTATGGATATTTAAAAGCTGAGGCTGGTGTCCATCGATTAGTACGTCAATCACCTTTTAATGCTGATAAACTTCGCCAAACTTCATTTGCTTTGGTTGAGGTCTTACCACAAATTGAAGACAAAGAAATTGAAATCAAAGAGGAAGATTTAGAATGGCAATTTTACCGATCAGGAGGTCATGGAGGACAAAATGTCAATAAAGTTGCCACCGCTGTTCGCCTGATTCATAAACCAACTGGCATTGTTGTCTCTTCGCAAACTGAAAGATACCAAGGTGCTAATCGTGAAAGTGCTTTAAAAATTTTACGAGCAAAACTTTGGCAAATTGAAGAAGAAAAAAAACAAAAAACTGTTGCTAATTTTAAAACTGGACAAATTGCCTCATGGGGCAGACAAATCAGAAGCTATGTCCTTCATCCTTATAAATTAATAAAAGATCTGCGCACTGACTATGAAGAATCAAATGTAGAAAAAGTTCTTGATGGAGATTTGGATGGTTTTATTGAGGCTTATCTTAAAAATAGAACTTAATTTTCATTTTTCTTTTTGACTTTTATTTTTTAAATTGCTACTATTGATTTATATGGAAAATAATAGTTTAATCAAAAATATTGATTTCAATGAAAACTCTTCATTAAATATAAGCTATAAAAAATTTTTCTTAATGGTCGCTTTTGCAGTCATTGCCGGAGTTTTAGTGGGTTTTTTAGTTAAAAAACTAACCACCAAATCTGTTTCTCAAACAATCTCCAAAACCAACTCAAAAACCACAGTCGGAGTCGTTGATAAAAAAACTTTTAAGGATCAGGCTGAGGGAGTTTTAAAAGAAGGCGGTATTGATGGTGAGGGAAACTTTCATTTAGAGCGACCTGGAGGCGAATCACAAAATGTTTATTTGACCTCAACCACCATTGATTTATCTCAATATCTCAATAAAAAAGTTCGTGTCTGGGGTCAAACTTTTTCTTCAGAAAAAGCTGGCTGGTTAATGGATGTTGGTTTAGTTGAAATATTAAAATAATTAAAAATGATAATTTTTGAAAAAGTTACTAAAAAATTTCCTTTAGGTAATCTTGCTTTAAATGAGGTATCTTTTGAAGTCAATGATAATGAATTTTTATTTTTAGTTGGCCCCTCAGGCGCCGGCAAAACAACAATAATCAAATTAATTACCAGAGAATTAACTCCATCAAGTGGAACAATTATTATTGATGACGAAGATGTTTCTTCACCTCAATTTAGAAAAATTAGTCAATTGAGAAAAAAAATCGGTATTGTTTTTCAAGATTTTAAAATTCTTTTTGATAAAAATATTTTTGAAAATATTGCTTTAGCTTGTCAAATTCAAGGAATGAACCATTCACAAATCAAACAAGAAGTCAAAAAAATTTTGCAACTAGTTGGTCTTGAAGAAAAAGAAAAAGTTTTTCCTATTCAGCTGTCAGCTGGAGAGTTGCAAAGAGTAGCTATTGCTCGGGCAATCATTGGTGATCGAAAATATCTTTTAGCTGATGAACCAACTGGCAATCTTGATCCAAAAACCTCTTGGGAAATCATGAAGATTTTTAAAAAACTTGAAGGAGAAAAAACAATTATTATTGCCACCCACAACAGCGAAATTGTTAATAGTTTCAAAAAAAGAGTGATTCTCTTAAAAAATGGTCAATTAATTAAAGATTTAAGAAAAGGAGGTTATCAAATATGAATGAGGTTTTTAAATCAATAAAAAGAACACCATATCAATCTTTAGGATCATTTTTAGTTTTGTTTTTTACTTTGTTTTTGTCATTGATTTTATTTATTTTTTTAAGTTTTTTCAATGGTTTTCTAAATTATTTAGAAACTCAGCCACAGGTAACTGTTTATTTTAAACCAAAAACACCAGAAGATTATATTTTTAAAATCAAAGATGAACTATCTCAATCAGGAAAAGTTTTATCGATTAAATACATATCTCAAAATGAGGCTTATAATATTTACAGAAACTTAAACAAAGATAATCCTTTACTTTTGGAGATGGTCTCAGCTGATATCTTGCCTGCTTCACTTGAGGTCTATGCAAAAAAACCAATTTATCTTCCAGAAATTGCTGAATACTTAAAAAAACAGTCAGAGATCGATGAAGTCCAGTATCAAAAAGATATTGTTAATCGCCTCCTTTCAATAACTAATATTTTAAGAAAAAGCGCTTTGGTCTTTTTTGCTTATTTAATTCTGATGTCAACAGTGGTTCTGACATCAATGACTTTGTTTAAAATTGCTTTAAAAAAAGAGGAAATCGAGTTATTAAGGCTTTTGGGGGCAACAAACTCATATATTCGCTGGCCATATATAAAAGAAGCTCTATTTATGGGAACACTGGCGGCAACCTCAGCTTTAGTTATTATCCTTTTAATTATTTTTTACTTTAATCCTTTTTTAAAAAATTATCTTTTAATTCCTGATCTAACTTTGGAATTTTATTCATTTAAACTAACAGTTTGGCCATTTAATCTAACTTTTATAATGATTATGTATCTTTTGTCTTTGGTTTTTGGCTTAAGCATTGCTGTTTTTTCATCTTATCTTGCCACCAACAAATACTTGAAAGTATAATAAGATCATGGTCTTAAAAAAAATTTTAAAAAATTTATCTCTAGTCTTTTTTATTTTATTATTCATTTTTTCTACTCAGGTTTTTGGACAAGACAGTACCAAACAAGATTTAGAAAAAAAAATTAACGAATATCAAAATAAGTTAACTGAACTTCGCCAGCAAAAAAATACTTTATCTTCACAAATTCAATATATGGATACTCAGATTTATCTGACTAATCTTAAAATTCAGCAAACAGAAGAAAAAATTAATACTTTAACTAAAGAGATTGAAAATCTAGAGTCTCGCATCGTTGGTCTTGATGATTCTTTAAATTATCTTTCCAAACTTCTGATTGAAAAAATTGTTCAAAGCTACAAGCAAAGGGAAATTACTTTGTTTAATTTATTTTTTAATAGTAATAATACTTCAAATCTCATTCAAAAAATTAAATATGTCAAATCAGTTAGAGACACTAATCAAAAACTTTTGATTCAAGTCCAACAAACAAAACTTAATTTTGAAGAGCAAAAAAAACTGCGTGAGGAAAAGAAAAAAGAATTAGATAATCTAACCACTGTTTTAGCTCAACAAAAAATTGATTTAGCTAGCCAAAAAACAGCCAAACAAAGACTCCTTGCCGAAACCCAAAACAGTGAGGTCGTTTATCAGCAGTTATTAACTCAAGCCAGAGCACAATTGGCTTCTTTATCAAATTTTGTTAGAAGCCAAGGTGGAGCTGGAATTTTAACCAATCAAACTTATTGTGATAGTTGGGGATGTTATTACAATCAAAGAGATAGTCAATGGGGTAACTTTGTAGTTAATAATAGTTATGATTGCTCTGATGGTTCATCTAGCGCTTGCACATTAGCTAAAATTGGTTGTTTAATTACTTCAGTGGCCATGATATCTACTCATTTAGGCATAAATATTAATCCACTTGACATTGCCTCAAATAGTGATAATTTTTGGTTAAATACAGCTTTACTTAATAAAGGAGTGATTTATGCAAAAGGAATAAGCATAAGAAGAACAACTATAGCAGGATATTTAACGCCTGACATTGTTAGTTCAAAACCAGTAATTGTTGGTATTACTCATGGATCTTTTGGAACCCATTTTTTAGTAATTAAAAAATACGAAAATGGAAATTATATAATGAATGATCCATATATCGAAAACGGTAAAGATAAAGTTTTTACTGATTATTATTCTTTAAATAGTGTCTTCTCCGTTGATGTCATAAGTTTATGATAAAAAAATTTTTCGCCTTAAAGCTCTAATCCTTCATTTTTGTTGGTTATATGCAGTTGAAAAAGAAAAAAAATCTTTTTAAAAATAAAAAATCACTCATGAAAATAAAAAATTTCGCCTTTTTATTTATTCTTTTTATTTTCTTTTTTAAAAGTCAGCTTGTTTTTGCTCAACAAAAAAATATTCTAATTAATGAAGTGTTAATTGATTCCTCACCTCAACAAGTTGAATTAATTAATCTTTCATCAGAAAGCACCTATCTTGACAATTGGCAAATTGATGATGATGGCGGCTCAAGCGCCATTTTTACTATTCCTACAAATTCAATTATTTACCCTAATAGCTGTCTGGTTTTTTCCTCAAATTTTTATTTAAACACCAAATCTCAAGATACAGTCAGACTTTTTGATGACAAAAATAATTTAGTTGATTCTTTTTCTTATTCCAAAAGCCCCGGACAAAACATCTCCTTTCAAAGATTGCCTGATGGAGAAAACAATTGGGCAACTGCAGAGGCTAACTTAGGCTATTTTAATAATATAAAACTTCCTTGTCTCATCTTACCCACCACCACCCCAACTCCTATGCCAACCTTACCACCAACCCCAACAATTACTCCCTCACCAACCTCATCAATCACTACCCCTCCAACTCTCCAACCAATATCTTTTGATAATATTTTTATTTCCGAGGTAATGGTTAATCCTTTAACAGGTGAAAAAGAATGGGTAGAAATTTACAATGACAATGATTTTCCAGTTAATTTAATTAATTGGTATTTAGATGATATAGAAAATGCTGGCTCTTCACCAAAGACTTTTTCTGTAGAAATTAACTCAAAAAGCTATCAAATAATTTTTTTATCAACATCAATTTTTAATAATGATGGCGATAGTGTCAGAATTTTAGATTTTAATAAAAACTTAAAAGATAGTTTTGAATACATTGGCTCTCAAAATGGAAAGACTTGGGGAAGAATTAGTTTTGATAGCGATCAATTTTGTCTTCAAGATCCCTCACCAAATCAAAAAAATAATCCCTGTCTTAATCAACTAACCAAAGTTTTTAATTCAAATTCAAAAACCAATCAAACACAAATAACTCTCTCCTCCACTAAAAAAATAAAAAATTCTTTAAATTCAAAAAATAAAAGCAAAATAACACAAAAAATACTCAATAATTCACAAAACAATACCAATTTAATTAATAATGAAACCGTTCTTGGAATAAGCACAAAAAGAACCAGTTCTTTACCAATATTAATTAATCAATTGTTTCTATTATCTTTTATTTATTCACTTTTGACTATTTTTATGATTTTTCTTAAAATAGATTTTATCTATGGAAAAGTTAAAAAACTTTTTTCATCACTTATTTATACCCAATGAAAAAAATAACTATCAAGCAAAACTTCTTCAAACCGATTTATTAACTTTTTATCTAATAATTGCTGTTTTTATCAATTTTGCTTTTAAAAATATTAATTTTGACAATGTTTTAGGTTTTGCCACTGATATTACTGTCAATAAACTTTATCAATTAACTAATGAGCAAAGAGAGAAAAATAATTTACCACCTCTTCAATACAATGAAAAATTAGCTTGTGCTGCCTACAAAAAAGCCCAAGATATGTTTGCAAATAATTATTGGTCTCATTATTCGCCTACTGGCAAAACTCCTTGGGAATTTATTTTAAACTGTGATTATAATTACGAATATGCCGGTGAAAATTTAGCCAAAAATTTTTTATTTAGTGATGGGGTTGTCACTGCTTGGATGAACTCACCTACTCATCGAGAAAATATTTTAAAAAAAGACTATACTGATGTTGGTTTTGCCATTGTTAATGGTGTTTTAAATGGTGAAGAAACTACTTTAGTTGTACAAATGTTTGGTAAACCACTTAATTCACAGTTGACCAAAAATCAAGAAAATTTTATTAAACCAGTTGAAGCAAAAGAAAATCAACAAAAATTAACAACTCAAAATAATCCAATCGTTAATAATCCCCAAGTTCTTTCTCAAAAAGCAAAAAAACAACCACTCACAATTTCTTTTTTAAATTTTAATATTAACTTAATTTTTTTTACTTTTTTAATTGTCGCTTTAATTTTAGATTTTTATTTTGTGGTTAAATTTAATATCATCCGCATCAGTGGCAAAAATTTAACTCATTTAATTTTTATTTTCTTTATTATTATTGGTTTGCTAATTATGACTAAAGGTGCAATTATATGAAAAATCTTATTAATTATTTAAAAAAAGAGCTTAAAAATCATTTATTTGATTATTTACTTCTTTTTACTGCTGGAATTTTTTTTCTTTTGGCTTTAAATATTTTTCAAGGTGAAAAAATCATTGAATTTATCATTCTTTTAAGTTTTGTCAGCTTTTATATTATCTGGGGAATTTATCATCATCTGCTAAAAGATAGACTTTATTTAAAAATTATGTTAGAATATATATTAATAGGTTTTATTGTCCTTTTTTTATTAAAAACATTGATATTTCCATGAAAGGATTAATTTTGGCAGGAGGTTTAGCAACTAGACTTCGACCTTTAACTTGGGTAACTAATAAACACTTACTTCCTATTTATAACAAACCAATGATCTACTATCCAATAATGGCAATGAAAAAGGCTGGAATAACCGATGTTTTAATCTCAACATCTCCTGATCATGCCGGTGATTTTGCTGAACTTCTAAAAGATGGGCGTGAATTTGGGATGAAATTTTATTATTCAATTCAAGATAACCCAAAAGGCGGTATTGCTCATGCAATTGGTTTAGCTGAAAATTATGCTAAAAATGATAAGATATTAGTAATTTTAGGTGATAACATTTTTGGATATAACTTAAGAAATGATGTAGAAATGTTTATGAGACAAAAAAAAGGCGCATTAGTTTATGGTGTAAAAATTAATACTCAAACCAAACAATATGGAGTAATTGAAATTGATAAAAATAACAAGGTTTTATCAATTGAAGAAAAACCAGAACATCCTAAATCTGATATTGCTCAAATTGGTGTTTATATGTATGATGAACGAGTTTTTGATTTTATTAAAAAATTAAAACCATCAGCTCGCGGAGAACTAGAAGTCACTGATTTAAATAATCTTTATTTAAAAGAAAAGACTTTATCTTGCAAAATCATTGATTGGTGGATTGATGCTGGCACCTCTCATGAAGAGTTATTAAGAGCTAACAATTTAGCCGCTGAAAAAATCAAAGCAGGATTACTTTAAACTATAAATATATGGATACGTCGCAATTTTACTTAATAATAATTCTAACAATAATCACTATTTTAACAACAATTGTTGGCATTCAGTTAATTTTTACCCTAAAAGAATTACGCAAAGCAATTAAAAAAGTTGTCGAATTTATTGATAATTTTGATCAAGTGAAAAAAAATCACGAAGAGCCAAAAGTAAAAATGGAAAAAAAAATTTCAACCATAAAAACAGTTATTGATAAAATTAAATCACTTTCCCCATCATTCTACCAAAAAACCAAAAAAATCTTTAAAAAAAATTCATTTGACATTTGAAAACAATTGCTGTATATTATTATAGTTTTTTAAAACCCTTTTAACTAAAGGGGTTTTTTATTGTTATTGAAAAAATTAAATTAATTACTTTCCAATGAGTAAAACAAACAAACCCCACATTAACGTTGAAAAAAGTTTTTTTCTTGGTAAAACTGATGAACAATTAAAAGAAATTGATCTTATTGAAGTCCAAAAAAAATCTTGGGAAAATTTTATCAAAAAATCTTTAAAAGAAACTATTGAAGAATTTTTTCCAATTGAAGACTATACTGGAAGAAAATTTATCCTTTATTTCGAAGATCTATATTTTGGTGAACCAAGATATCCATTGGAGCTTTGTTTAAAGAAAAAATTAACTTATGATTCTCCTGTTTATTTAAAACTTAATCTTTTAAATAAAAAAACAGGTGTAGAAAAAAAACAAGATGTTTATTTTTTTAATCTTCCAATAATGACTGATAGGGGAACTTTTATTATCAATGGGATCGAAAGAGCTGTTATTAATCAAATTGTTCGTTCACCTGGTGTTTATTTTACTGCTGAAATTGATAAAACAACTGGTTTAACTTTATACAATGCTGAAATTCGACCATATATTGGTGCTTGGATTGATATCACTATAAATAAAAACAATTTAATTGAGATGAAAGTCAATAAAAAACGAAAATTTCTAGCTACTACTTTCATAAAACTTTTTGACAATGATAACAAGATTCAAGTGTCTTCATATTTTCAAGATTTAGATAAGGGTCTTTATGAAAAATATATTTTACCAACCATTAAAAAAGATCAAACAAAAACTAAAGATGAAGCTGTCCTTGAGATTTATAAAAAAATTAGACCGGGTGAACCACTAATATTGGAAAATGCTTATGAAACAATTAATAATTTATTTTTTAATAATAAAAGATATTCTTTGGCTGATGTTGGTAGATATAAAATAAATAAAAAACTAGGTTTAGATTTGGAAATAAATAAAGAAAATCGACTATTAACAAAAACAGATATTATTGAAACAATTAAATATCTTGTTAATTTAACTAACAATCAAGGTAAATTTGATGATATTGATCATCTTGGTAATAGGAGATTAAGAACTGTTGGTGAACTTGTTGAGATGTATGGAATAAGAGTTGGAATGGTGAGAGTCACCCGAGAAATTAAGGAAAGAATGAGTTTAGTGGCTGGAGAAACTAATGTCACTCCATCTCAAATTGTTAATTCAAAACCTCTAATTGTCGCTATTAACTCTTTTTATCGAACCAGCCAACTCTCAACTATTGTTGATCAAACCAATCCTTTATCAGAGCTTGATAATTTAAGAAGAATTACTGTTGGTGGACCAGGTGGTATTGAAAAAGAAAGGGCTTCATTTTCAATTCGCGATATTTCTGCTTCTCAATATGGAAGAATTTGTCCAATCAGAAGCCCTGAAGGACCAAATATTGGTGTTGTTACTTATATGGCCTTATATTCAAAAGTTAATCAATATGGGTTTTTGGAAACTCCTTATAGAAAAGTCGTTAATAAAAAAATCACTGATGAAATTGTCTATCTGCAAGCTGATGATGAAGAAAATTATTATATAACTTCAAATAATATAAATATTGAAAACAATCAAATTAAAGATTCATATGTGGTTTGTCGTTATCAAGGAGAAATAGTTGAAGTTGAAGCTGAAAAAGTTAATTTTATTGATATTTCGCCTCGTCAAGTAATTGGTGCCTCAGCTGCTTTAATTCCATTTTTACAAAATGATGATGCTTCTCGTGCTTTAATGGGTACTCATATGCAATGTCAGGCTGTGCCTTTGGTTAAACCCGAAGCTCCAATTGTTGGTACAGGAATTGAGGAAAAAATTGCTATTTCTTTAGGACGAACAATTAAAGCACCTGAAGAAGGTGTTGTTAAGTATGTCGATGCTGAAAAAATTGTTTTTAAAGGTAAAAGTGGTAAAATCTGGGAATATAATTTAGAAAGATTTAAAAGAACCAATAAAGATGTTTGTTTTGACCAAAGGCCAAAAGTTGAAAAAAATCAAAAACTTAGTAAAGGTGAAATAATTATTGATGGCCCATCAACTGATAAAGGAAAACTTGCTTTAGGAAAAAATTTGGTAGTGGCTTACACTTCTTTAAATGGCTTAGGTTATGAAGATGGTTTTGTAATTTCTGAAAGATTGGTTAAAGAAGATGTCTTAACTTCAATTACTATGGAAGAATTTGTCGCTGATGTTGTTGATACTAAACTTGGACCAGAAGAATTAACTCGTGATATCCCAAATGTTCGAGAAGAAGTTTTGGCTAACCTAGATAAAGATGGTTTAATAAATATTGGAACTGAAGTTAAAGGGGGTGATATCTTAGTTGGTAAAGTAGCTCCAAAAGGAGAAAAAGAACTAACAGCTGAGGAAAGATTACTTCGGGCTATTTTTGGCGAAAAAGCAAAAGATATTAAAGATACATCACTTCGAGTTCCTTATGGTAAACGAGGTGTAGTTGTTGATATCGAAATAATTAATGCCAAAAAAGATCCCAATGAACTTGAACCAAGTGTTTTAAAACGAATTATTGTTACTACTGCTCAACTACGAAAAATCTCAGTTGGCGATAAATTAGCAGGTCGACATGGTAATAAGGGTGTAATTTCAAAAATTTTACCTGAATGGGATATGCCTTATCTAGAAGATGGTACTCCAGTTGATGTCATTCTTTCACCTCTATCAATTTTATCAAGAATGAATTTAGGTCAACTTTTTGAAAATATGATGGGAACAATTGCTAAATTAACCAATTCAAAAATTTCTGTCCCTGTTTTTGAAAAAATTAAAGAAGAATTTATTATTGATCAATTTAAAAAATTAGGATTACCAATTGATGGTAAAGTAACTCTTTATAATGGTCAAACTGGTCAACCATTTGAAAAAAAAGTTTTAGTTGGTACTTCATATATTATGAAACTCATTCATATGGTTGAAGATAAATTCCATGCTCGATCAATTGGGCCTTATTCTTTGGTAACTCAACAACCACTTGGTGGCAAATCTCAACTTGGTGGTCAACGTTTTGGCGAAATGGAAGTTTGGGCTCTTGAATCACATCGAGTACCTTATACTTTACAGGAAATGTTAACCATTAAAAGCGATGATGTTCGTGGTCGAACTAAAGCTTTTGAATCAATTATCAAAGGCGTTGATACACCTCAATCATCAGTACCAGAATCATTTCATGTCTTGGTTAAAGAACTAAATGCTTTAGGATTATCAATTGATTATATTAAATAAAAATGGATAACTTAAACATAGTTGATTTTTCTGGTTTAAAAATTAGTTTAGCT
>JBNASR010000009.1:0-15525 GCA_049717425.1 Microgenomates group bacterium
CGTTATCATAAACTTTTGAGCGATGAAGTTTTGTGGTTGCCTGGAGCTGATCATGCTGGTTTTGAGACACAGTTTGTTTTTGAAAAAGAGTTAAAAAAACAGGGGAAATCAAGATTCGATTATGATCAGGAAACGCTTTTTAAAATGATCTGGGAGTTTGTGATGAAAAATCGAGATAACATGGAAAATCAACTGCGTCGGCTTGGTTTTGCTTTGGATTGGTCAAAGAAAAAATTCACCATGGATAAAGAGATTGTTGAAATTGTTTATCAAACTTTTGAAAATTTATATAAAAAAGGCTTGGTTTATCGTGATACAAAAATTATTAATTACTGCACTTTTTGTGGGACTTCATTTTCTGATTTAGAGGTTGTTGATAAAGAAAAAACAAGCGCTCTTTATTATATTAGATATCCATTAGTTGAAAGTAATGATTATCTTGTGGTTGCTACCACCAGGCCAGAGACACTTTTGGGAGATACGGCTGTGGCTGTCAATCCCAAAGATAAGCGCTATAAAAAGTTAATTGGCAAGCAAGTGGTGATTCCTTTTGTTGAGCGAAAAGTATCAATTATTGCTGATGATTTTGTTGATCCAAAATTTGGTACTGGTGCAGTCAAGGTGACGCCGGCTCATGATTTTAATGATTTTGAAGTTGGTAAAAGACATCACTTAGATTTAGTGCAGGTTATTGATTTTGATGGAAAAATTAATCAAAATGGTGGAGAATTTGTAGGGCTTTATGTGGGTGAGGCAAGAAAAAAAATCGTTGAAAAACTAAAAGAAAAAAATTTATTGGAAAAAATTGATGAAAATTATAAAAATCGGGTTGGTACTTGTTATAAATGTACTCGCCCTCTTGAACCTTTGCCAAAAGAGCAATGGTTTGTGAAGATTAAACCTTTAGCTCAAAAAGCCAAAAAATATGTTAGCGAGGAAAAGATAAAGATTTATCCAAAAAGATTTAAAAAAATTCTTCTTTGGTGGTTGGATAATTTTCGCGATTGGAATATCTCTCGTCAAATAGTCTGGGGGATAAGAATTCCAGCATATAAATGCAAATCAAAAATCAGAAATCAATGGTTTGTATCAGTGGAGAAACCAAAAAAATGTCTAATTTGTGGCAGTTGTGATTTTGAGCAAGATACTGATACTTTTGATACTTGGTTTTCTTCAGGACAATGGCCTTACGCAACTTTAAAAAGCTTTAATGTTAAAAGTCAAAAGTTAAAAGATAGCAATTTTTTTGATTATTTTTATCCAACTTCAGTGATGGAGACGGGTTATGATATTTTGCCTTGGTGGGTGGCAAGAATGATTATGCTTGGTCTTTTTACTACAGGAAAAGTTCCTTTTAAAAATGTGTTTTTGCATGGATTAATAAGAGACAAACACGGTCAAAAAATGAGCAAAAGCAAGGGAAATGTTATCAATCCAATGGAGATGATTGAAAAATATGGCGCTGATGCTTTGCGACTGGCTTTGATTTTTGGAACAAAAGAGGGAAGCGATATTTTATTTTCTGAGGAAAAAGTAATTGGGATGAGAAACTTTGTTAATAAAATTTGGAATATTGGCAGATTTATATACCTTAATAAAAATCAAAAATCAAAAATTAAAAATCAAAAATTGAATGAAAAATCAAAAATGATTAAGAATTTAAATAAAGAGGTGGATCAATTAGAAAAAAAATATTTTAAGATGATGGATAGTTATCGATTTTCTAAAGCATTGGGATTGTTATATGATTTTATCTGGCATAGAATTGCGGATTTTTATCTTGAGCAGTTGAAAGATGAGGTGATTAATGGTAATATTAAAGCTTTGAATGGTCTGGAGGAGGCATATTTGGAAAGTTTAAAGATGATTCATCCTTTTGCACCATTTGTTAGTGAGGCAATCTATCAGATTTTTAAAGGTCAGGATAAATCAATTTTAAGTTTAAAGTTAAAAATATGAAAAGAACCTATCAACCAAAAAAACTAAAAAGAAAAAGAAAACATGGTTTTTTAAAAAGAGTCTCAACTAAAGATGGAAAAAAAGTCCTTAAAAGAAGGAGATTAAAGGGAAGAAAAAAATTGACGGTTTAATTTTAATTTATAACAATGCTTGATCAAAACTTTTTTAATACAATCTTTGTTATCCCAATTTTAAATATTTTGCTTTTATTTTATAAATTTTTTTCGCTTTTGAAAATCCCTGGAGCATTAGGATTTTCTATTATTGGTTTGACGCTTTTTATTGTCTTATTGCTTTACCCTTTAACAAAAAAACAAAAGTTAATGGCGGAAAAATTAAATGAGCTTAAACCAGAACTTGATAAATTAGAAAAAAAATACAAAAATGACAAAGTTAAACTTCAACAGGAACAAATGAAGCTTTATCAGCAAGCTGGTATTAATCCAGGGCTTGGCTGTCTTCTGCCTTTTGCTCAATTTCCATTTTTTATTGCTTTATATAATGTCTTGGGACTATTTTTATTAGATCATAAAGGTGTTAATGTGATTAAAAATATTAATCAAGTAGTTTATTTTTCTTTTTTAAAAATTAGTGAGATTAATCCTTGGTTTTTGGGATTAAATTTGGCTTTATCACCGCAAAAATCAGGCGTTTGGTACTATCTTTTAGTGCCAGTTGTCACTGGAGCGCTGCAATATTTTCAAATCAGTTTAATGACACCAAAACCTCAGAGCAAAACAGAAAAAAAAGAGGAAAAACAAGAAAAAAAATCAGAGACAGAAGATTTTCAGCAAACAATGAATTTCCAAATGAAACTGATGATGCCGGCCTTGATTGCTTGGTTTGCCTATACTTTGCCTGTTGGTTTGGCTTTGTATTGGAATGTATTTTCAATTTTCAATATAATTCAATACAGAAAAACCCAAGTTAAAAAATAATTAAAAATTTATTTAAAAAACTATGGAAAAAATCGAGATAATCAAAAAAGAAACAGAGGAGCTATTAAAAAAAATTATTGATAATTTTACTGTTGAGGTAGTTGAAGAGCTGGGAGTTTATCAGATTGTTATTAAAAGTGATGAGGAGGCTTCAGTAGTAATTGGTCGGCATGGTGAGACAATTAGGGCAATTCAAAAGATTTTAGAGGTGATTTTGTATAAAAAATTTGGTCAGTCAGTTGAGATCTTGGTCAATGTCAATGATTTTCGCGAAAAACAAAAAGAGCGACTTGAGGTTTTAGCCAATGAATATGCTCAAAAAACTCAGATGACTGGTTCACCAAGCTTTATTCGCAATCTCTCCTCTTATGAAAGAAAGCTAATTCATGAGTATATCACCCAAAAATATCCAGATCTAACCACTTATTCAATAGGTGAGGGAAGAGATAGGCGACTGGTGATTGACCTTAAAACCAATGCGCCGGTGAGGGAGTAAGATGATTTTTTTAACCTTGATTTTGGTTTCTTTTATTAGCAAGATACATATATAAAAAGACTAATCCACCACCAATGAAAAGCCAATGACTAAGTTTTTTAACAATGTTTTCAAATCCTATTTTAGTAAGCATTTCTTTTTCTTCTTTTGATAATTCTTGTAATGCATTAAATGAGCTAATTAGGTGATTTTTTATAATACTTGATCCATCCTCATCTATAACTTTTTCATCAGTTAATGTTCTTAATATTTGATCGAATTTTTTTTGATCAAATGAATTTTTATCAAATACTTGATCACCACTTTTTGTTAAACTTTCATCTAAGATCTGATAAAGAGTTGAGATAAAAGAGGAGATGGGATTATTTTCTATTTCTTGGATTTCTTCAGGAGTAAGAATGTTTTCTTGAGCTGATGGTTTTCCTGATTGTGTTTCTTGCCTTGTAGTTTGTCCTAAATCTTCATTTATAGCAGTTTGCTTTACTACTTGAGCCATTTTTTTTATCTGAGGAATTAAAACTGCTTGGACTTGGTCGGGAATTTCTTGTTGTTGGCCATCTTTAATACTAGTTCTTGTTTTTTTTAAATCTTTAATTTGATCTGTAATAGATTTTAATTGTTGATTAAGTTCATTTTTATAACCTTCATCACTTGTTTCTTTTAGTTGTTCTTGAATTGTTTGTTCTTGTTCTTGTAAAATATGAATTTCAATATCATAAGCTAAAGCTTGCATTTCTGGAGATTCATTATCTTTCATTTTTTCTAATTTTTCTTTGAATTCATCTTGTTGTTCTTCTGGTTTTGCATCATCTTTTTTTTGACCTGTTAGTTTTTGAAAAGATTTGTTTAAGTTATCTAAAATTTCTTGTGCTTTTTCAGGATCTCTAATTTTTCCTTCAGATAATGCTTTTTGTAATCTAGCTCGCAAAATCTGAAATCCGGCGCGATATATATTTTTATCTACAGTAGCAAATAAAAAAAGTTGAAGAACTTGATTGTTAATTGGAGCGGATTCAGCTTCTTTATGTGATGGTAATTCTAATTGTGGTTTTTGTGTTGATGGCATTTGGTGATTTGCTTCAGTGGGTGTTCCATCTTGCATATTTTTAAATTATATCAAGAAATCTAAAATAATTGATTGATTTTATTTGTTGATTTATTATAAAATCATTTTATGATTGATTTTTATCTTTTGGGATTTAAAAAAATCTTATCTTCAGGAAAAAAAATCTTTCTAATTTTATTTGTTTATCTGGCAATAATAGCTCTTTTTATTCATTTTATCAGCAAAGATAGCCAAAAATTTAGCCATAATGGAATAAATCAAAGTCGGCAAGAGATTTATAAAGTGATAAATGATGAAAAATTAAATAGTACTAAAGAAGGTAAATTAGCAATATCAGTGTATCGAGGGATTATGTGTAGTATGATTGGTGAAGCTTGCACTGATAATCCAGAAGATGGTGATAAAAATTTTAAAAATTCTTTTTTTGGTGTTATTAGTCATTTATTTGTTTTTCCATATGCCAATCCTCCAGCCTCTGGAGTTTATTGGGTGTATTCGGGACTACAAAATAGTGGGTTTGTGCCAAAAGCCTATGCTTGGGAGGGAATAGGAATGGCAGCAATTAGACCATTAAAAGATATTTGGGTTGCTTTTAGAGATATTTCTTATATGCTTTTGGTTTTGGTTTTGATTTCAATTGGTTTTATGATTATGTTTAGGACAAAAATTAATCCTCAAACAGTGATAACCGTTGAGAATTCTTTACCCAAGATTGTGATGGCTTTGATCTTAATCACTTTTTCCTTTCCAATTGCTGGTTTTTTAATTGATCTGATGTATGTTTTAATTATTTTGGTAATCCAGATTTTATCACCACAGATTCTTCAGATTAAAGATATTGGTATTAATAGTTCTTCTGAGTTAGTATCACAATATTTAAATCCATCTCTTGGAAAAATATTTCCACCGCGTTTTTTTCAAAATTATTGGCATATCGGCAATGATATGTACAATATCCTTCCAGAAACAATTAGATTGATTTTAACACCGATTTTACAATTTGTATCTGGTGTGATTGCAGTAAGAATATTGAAAAGTCTTGGTGGCACTAATAAGGGACCAGCTACAACTGTAACTGAAGCGTTTTCAAATCTATCCGCTGCTGGATTTAGTCTAGGAAATACATTAAAGATTATAGGAGTATTATTTGATGTTGGTATTTTTATTTTATTAGCCATTTTTGGCATGCCTTTATTATTAGGAATTTTAGTATTTTTTACTCTAATTTTTGTTATTTTTCGAGTTTTTTTTGTTTTACTTTTTAATTATATTAGTGTTCTTTTATTGATTATTTTATCTCCAGTAATTCTTATCTTTGAAGCAATTCCAGGCAAAGGGACTTTTTCTTGGTGGTTAAAAAATATAATGGCAAATCTTCTTAGTTTTGTGTTGGTGATTGCCTTGCTTTTGATCTCAACAATTATTGGGGCAACTTTTAGCGCCAATCAAGAAAGTACTCCCTGGGCACCACCTTTTATCTGGGGGATAAATGGTCAGTCTTTGGCTGGGATAGTGGGACTGGGAATTTATTTATTAATTCCTGATTTAATCAAGATGTTAAAAGAAGCAATGGGAGCAAAAGGATTGCCGGTTGACATAGGTTTGGGGACATTTTTTGGTGGAGTAGGAGTAGCTTATGGTGGAGCAACTGGGACTTTGCAACAATTTACTGGATTGGCTCAGATGCCAGGAATATCAGGAATTATAGGAAAAGTACCTGGTTTGCGTGAGCTTAAACGAAAAGTTATTGGTCCATCAACTTTAGAGGTTCAGTTAAGGGGTAGCAAAGCGATTTTAGAAGGTATAATGGCTTCAACCACTGATGCAAATGTTCAAAAACAAATAAAAGATCAAATTGATAAAGTAGAGAAAGAAATAGAAGAAGCAAAAGGTTAATTAATTAAATCCTGGTATTTTTAAAATATTGACTCCAATTAATCTTAAGATAAAAACTGAAAAAATAATTAAAATTAAGCCCATTATACATGAAGTCAAAAGCTCTTGGGCTTTTTTTATCTTTTCAGCATTGCCTGATGAGGTTTGAATTTGAAAGGCAGCATAAATAATGCACAAAAAAGCAATTGTGCCAGCCAAACCAATACCAAAACCAAAAACTTTTTCTTTAATTAAGGTGGAGAAATCTGAGGAAAAACATCCTAGAGCTGTCCAAACACCGCCACCATCTTTCATACAGTTATTAAAACATTGGTTAATCTCAGCGGTATTTTTTAAGGCACTACAAAGTCGGCTAGCTTGAAGATTGACTGAGGAAACACAAGTGCATTGATTAATATCATATATATTTGATGGATAGCCTTGGACACAATAGCCTCGAGTTTCTTTAGCAAATCCTAAATTTCCAAAAAAATTGATAATATAATCAGATGCAGGTTGTACAAAAGTTATTACAAGAGAAGGAAGAAATGAAACTACTTTTAGAATAGGACTAATTCCTGTTCCTGATAAAAACCCTAAAATATTATTTGAAATTGCTGTTAAATCTGGGGAAACAAGTTTACCGCAACAAGCTTGACCTATATTTCCACAATTTTTTCCGAAATTTAATAATTCTTCTTTTCCACTTAAAATCCTACCAATATCAAAGTTATTTCGATTATTATCTTGAAAAAGTGTATAAGTTGGAGTAGGAGTAGGTGGAGGAGTAGTTGTTGCTAGAGCAAAAATTAAAGAATAATTAGAAAATAAATAAAAAAACAAGACTAATTCTAAGATGATTTTTTTAATATCCATAAATCAAATTATAGTAAAGAATTAAATTAAAATACAATTATTATTTTTTCTTTCCCCCAGCTTCTTCTAAAGCTTTTTTGGTATAGATTAAAATCATAAAAATAATCACTGACCAAAGGACTTTTGGGGCAACCTCACCAAAGATATATTCAGCGTTTCCAGTCTCAAAGACTCGGTTTAATTGCTCCAGACTCCAAGGACCACCGCGATTGATATTAATTAGTCTATTTTGTTGCAAAAACTCAAAATAACTACGCAGCCCATTTGTATCCATACTGTGAGCATTAATGTTTTCAGTGAGAATTTTTGATAAAGAAATATTTTTTTGCCCAACTAGAGAACTGGCAAGCCAACCAACAGGCCCAAGCCAAGCAGTTTTTGGATCACGAAGTAGACTGTGTTCAGCAAAAAAATTAGCAACAATTTGAGCTAAAATATAATTTGCTCGCCAGGCATATTCATTACCAACCAGTCCTGACAAAGTATCATATATACTTTGATGAAGTTTTTTTATTTCTTCTAAACTACCAGATTTTGATGCTTCAAGCAAAATAACTTCTAATTTACCTAATTTTGATGTCACTTCTTTAAAGGTAGCAAGATTAGCCTCAAATGTTCGTTTTAACATATCTTCGCCACTGCTTTTAGCTTTAAAAATCTCATAGTAAGGAGTATCAGCAGCAAAAGGATTAATATCACCATTATTTAAAAACCAATTATGAGCAATGTTAAAAAAAAGATTGATCTCACCATCATTATTTACTCCTCCGAATTTTTCAAAATATTCTTCTGCCTCAATAATTTTTTTGCCAGTGGCAGCCTCAAAAAAACCACCATCACCAGCAAATAACTGCCAAAATTCTTTGTCTTCAAAATCTTCTTCTTTTAAATAATCTCTTAAATTATCAATCAGGGCTTTTTTTTCTTCAGGAGAAATATTTGAATAAAGAATTTTTTCTCGAATAATTTGATTTTCTCTTTTAAGTCGAGCATAAGCAGTTGATGAAGCTTGGACAAAATAGTCAATAAACTTATTTTTATCAAAAGTTTTTACAATGACAAATTCATTTTTATTTTTATCAAAAACTTTTTTTTCACTAAGAAATTTTTCTTGAGTTGAGACTTTTTTTATCCATTGATTAATTCTTTTTAATTCTTCATAACTTCCTTTCCATCTTTCCCAAAAAATTCGTCTTTTTTTTAAAAAAGAAGCAATCTCTCCTTCGCTTCCAGCGATTTTTCCATCTTTAATTAACTCTTTGATTTTTTTTGTAACTTCTTTTTCAGATAGATTTGGATCAAATTCAAATAATAAAATATTTTTCCAGTCGCTTTTATCATCAAAAGCAAAAACTTCAGGACAAACTTGATGGAGAATCATTAAAAAATCGCCAGGATTTCGTCTTAGATAACGAAAATATAATTCTGCTCGTCTTTGAGCTAATTTTAGTTCTTCAAACTCAACATAATTTATTTTTCGACTTTGATTATTGAAATTTATCTGAATTAAATCCTCAATAGCTCGACTTTCTTTTATTTCGTGTATTTGATGTTGACTAAAACCTAAAGCTAAAAGTCTTTGATCAATATCACTGCTTAATCTTCCTAAAGCACCTTTAATTGACCACCAAAGAAAACTTGTGCCGTAAAGTTTAAGACCTAAATTATATATTTTTTTCCACGTTTCATTATCTAATTTTTTACCATCTTTTTTTATATCAATTCCAAACATTTGATTGACAAAATTCATAAATTCATTAGGAATTTCTTCAATTCGCCAACCATCCCAGCTATTATAGGAGTTAGGTAGATTAAACATTGACATCAGTTGCATATATAAACCACTGGCATTAAAAATATTATCAACGATGTTTCCGCCAACGATCTCAGTATAACCGTCAATTTCTTCTTTAATCGCCTTAGGATTAAAAAGTCTTTTGGAAAAAAGACGCATAAGAAGCGATCTTTTTTTTGGATACATATCAACTGACATCCCTAAAAGATATTTATTAAATAACCCAGGCGCATATCTCCCTCGTCCAGTTAACCAGTTGTGTTTTGCTGAGAGAAGTGACATTAAAGGATGAACATTTTTAAAATGAGATACTGGATCAGAAGTAGCTAAAATCTCCCCATCAATTAGAGTGATAATACCAATAGCTTCAGAGTAAGTACTAATCATATTAATTTTCCATTGATTTTCTTCAAGATATTTTTTTTCCTCTTCAGTTGTCGCGATTTGCGCAAGTCTTTTTTTTAGTCTTTCAATATATTTGTCTTTAAACCAACGATGCCAATAAACGCCATTTTTATCATATTCTCCAGAAAGCAAACTACCATCGTATTGATTATTATTTTCTACTAAATATTGACGAAGAAGCATAGTCATTTCATCACGAGCAATTGTCAAAAACAATTTATCATCATGAAAAAGTTCTGCCAGTTGAGTAGGAAAAATAAATTTAAGAAATTCTAAAATTTTTTCCGCTGATCCTAAATCTCTCACATATAAAGGTACGTCATGAAAAATTTCTGCTTGACTTAAAATTCGTGATTGATAGTTTCCGGTAACATCAGTTAAAAAATAAATAAGACTTTGATTTTCATCAATATCAGGAAAAAGTTCTCTAAGATTTTCAAATGAATGACGAATTACTTGTCGAAGCATTGAAAGGTAATAACCAATTTCTTGATGTTCTCCTAATAACTTATGAAACTGTTCTGATGGTTGTTGGTGTAATTCAGCTAGAGCTATATAATAATATCTTCTAATTTTATCTTTTAATATTTGTCGATTTTTTGTTGAAATCGTCAAATTTCCTTTTTCGTCTCTTTCAAAATATTTTCTTAAATTTTCTAAACTAAATTCTTTTTCTGCTTGCCTAACTGTTTCTACCCAAGCTGGAGCATAGCTTTCCATTAATCCAAAAGATAAAATATGATCATTTATTGATTTAGTTAATTCAGAATAAGTTTTTACATCTTGACTATTTAATCCAATTTTCTCAATAATTTTTTCAATTTCTGGAGTAATTGTGCCAGTAAAAAGAAAATCATTTATGATATTTAAATCATTTAAATCGATTTTTTTGTCTTTTAAAGCTTGATGAGCTTTTTCATTTATTAATCTAAAAAATTTTTGATGTTTTTCTTTTGCTTCAGATGATATAGCTTGTTTATGATTTTTTGTTTCTTTAACTTCTAATGATTTTTCTATATCTTCTAGTGTTAAACTTGGTAATTGACCAATTTCTGCTGCATTTTTTAATGATTTTTTAAGGATATTGGCGGCAGTAATGCTAATATCACTTAATTCTTCAAATTTTGATTGAACTTCTGAAGATAATTTACCAGTTGTTGGATCAACTATTTTTTTGTCTCCAAAAATAAAATCACCAAAATAAAAAAGAATAGTTGAGGCAATTGTTGGAGTTTCAATTGGTTGCTCAGCAAGACTTTTTAAAATCGCTGCTCCTTCTTTAGTTTTAGCAATGTATTCAGCTGGTAATCCTTGTCTAACAGCTTCAAGCGCCTGAGTTAATGCTCCCAATACTTGTTTTCTTTCCTCTTTTTTTAATAAATCTCTTCCTTTTGTTCGAGCCTCAACTTCATCCAATACTGCCTCCTCTGCAGATATTTTGGCTCTTTTTACTTTTTCTCTTATTTTTTTTCCTAGTTCTTTTTGTTGATCTTCAGTTTTTGCATTTTGAACTTCTGTTTTAATCTCTTGTTTTGCTTGTTCTATAACAACAGTATTTTCATTAGTCCCAGAAAATGATCTTTCATCAGTCATTTTTGTTAAAAAACTAAGTAATAACTAAATAAATTTTAATTGAATATTAGATTAAAAACAATATTTTATTTTTCAATAAAATCACTGATTTTTAAAGCAGGATAGTTTTGGGAAAGCCAGGAGGCAAAAAGTTGTTTGGCAGTATTGATTGGCTCTTGGTATTTAATAGTAAATTTATCCTCAACATAATCAAAATCAATTGTAAAATAAGCCAATTTTAAAGGGATTTTTTTAAGTAGTGAAAGTTTTTGATCGCTGTAATCTTTAACATCTTTTGGCAGTTCTTCTTCTTTGACGCCAGTAAAATCTTTAGGTTCAATGGTTGGATAAGGAGTGCTAATCTCGGTTTTTTTAACTGGAGTTAAATAATTAGTAGAATTGGAGGTGTTATTTACAGTATTTGTTGATTGTTTTTTTTGTTGCATATTCAACAGTGTTGAGGTAATAAAAAGAAAAAATAAAAGAAAAATAGCCACAAGAAAAAGAATTTTTAGTTTGTTTTGATCTAGATCAAACATATATAAAATTATAACAATTTATAAATTAAATTATTGTCTTCTTACCTTAAATAATTGTCTATATTTTGGAAAAGGATAGTAGTTGTTTTCATTAAAAGGTTGCTCATACCTACCATACCAAGGATCATAAGCTAAGATATTGTCATTAGCGTCAATATCAACAATCCAGAAAAAATGACCACCGCCATTAGCTCTAAAATTAGCTAAAGCAAAAAATGTCCAACCAGCTTTTAAATAATTTTTTAATAAAGGAGCAATTTCTTTGGCATCATCAAGATTAAAGCTCATTACATCAGGGCTGGTTTTTACTCCAAAAGCCTCAACAATTGTTTTATTATCATAGGTCGAGCTACCACTGCAGCCAAGATAATAGCCTTTTTTGCCAAAATAATCAACCACTTTTTCCGGAGTAATTGATTTATCAACATAGGAGGCAATGATCATCGCAGAGGTTGTTGGTCCACAGCCAGCATAATGAATGGTACAGGTGGTTGAACCACCATCTTGATTTGGTAACTTATAATTATTGCCATATTGAGTATAATAAACAAGACCATTTTTGATTTTTGCTGATGAATTTTTTTTTGAATTATGATTTTTATTTGAACTTTGATTGTTTTGATCATTTTGGAAATCATTGTTAATTTGACTAATATTCTCAATAATTTCAGTAATTTTTGGTGGTGCTTGAGTGACAATGATAGGAGTTAATATTTCTTGATCAATCTGAACAGATTTATTAGTTGTTGGTGTTTGGGCTTTTGTTTGAAAAGCAATAACAAAAAATAAAAAAAAGATTATTATTAAGTTGACAGTAAAAATTTTTTTCTTCATAATAAAAATATGGCAAATTTTTTAGACTTTTTCAATAATAATCAAAGTCCACCAGGATCATCTGCTAATCCTCAGATTGTAAATAATAATCAAAAACCAATACCAAAAATAGATCATCCATCTAATCAAAATCAAAATCCAGTCGATAACAAAGTTGATTCTGACAATAAAGTAAATTTAAATAACCAATTATCTAAAGACAATCAAATAAAAAATGACCAAAAAAAAACTTCCTCTAACAATCAAGATCAAACAGCCAATCTTGATTTGATGACTCATCTAACGCAGCGATCAAATCGAGTGATGATGATGGCCCAGGGAAAAGCTAAGGAATTAAAGAGTGATTATATTGATAGTGAGCATTTGCTTTATGGCTTAATAACTGATAGTGAAATATTTATTTTATTAACTGAATTAAAAATCCAACCACAGATTGTTCAAGAAGAGTTAAATAAAGTTTATAAACGAGGTACATCTGATAAATTACCACAAATTTCACCAAGATTAAAAAAAATTTTTAATGATTCACTTTTAATTGCTCGAAAATTAGGGTTTGAATTTATTGCTCCAGAGCATCTTTTAATTGCTTTGTATGAGGAAGGTGAGGGGGTTGGCGCGCGAATTTTAGTCAAGTTAGGTCTCCAAAAAGAAGACTTAAACAAAAAAATTACTGGTAAAAAAGAAGGATTAACTGAACAGGAAAAAGAAGCAGAAAAAAAGAAAAAAGTCTTGGAACAGTATACAATTGATTTAACTGCTAAGGCTTCCCAAGGCCTTCTTGATCCAGTGGTGGAGCGGTCAGCAGTGATTGAGCGAGTTATTCATATTTTATCGCGGCGGACTAAAAATAATCCATCTTTAGTTGGTGAGGCAGGAGTTGGAAAAACAGCCATTGTTGAGGGTTTAGCCCAAAAAATTGTTGCTAAAGAAGTGCCAGAACCATTGTTAAATAAAAGGATTTTACAACTTGATCTAATGAGTATTTTAGCAGGTGCTTCGCATCGGGGAGAGTTTGAGGAAAGAATGAAAGACTTAATTGAGCAAGTTAAAGCCTCAAATGGTCAAATTATTCTTTTTATTGATGAGATTCACAATATTGTTGGTGCGGGATCATCGGGAGAGGGATCACTTGATGCCTCAAATTTTTTAAAACCAGCGCTTGCCCGTGGAGAAATCCAAGTAATTGGTGCTACTACTTTGACTGAGTATCGCAAGTATATTGAAAAAGATCCAGCCTTAGAGCGTCGATTTCAGCCAATTTTCGTACCTGAGCCAACTGAGGAGCAAGCCATAAAAATGCTTTCGGCAATTAAAGATAAATATGAGGCTTTTCATAAAGTAAAAATTCCTCAAGAGGCGATTGAGGCTGCTGTTATTTTATCAAAAAGATACATTGGTGATCGATTTTTGCCTGATAAAGCAGTTGATTTGATTGATGAGGCAGCCTCAGCAGTTCGTTTACCTTTAATTTCCCTACCAGAGGAGATTAGATCTTTGGAAACAAGGATTAAAGAGTTAAATCAAGAGAAGCAAGAGGCAGAAAAAAAAGGAGATCAAGTAAAGGTGAGAATTTTAAATTCAAAAATTAATGAAATTGAGTCTAAATTAAAAGAAAAACAAGAAGAATATGCCTTAAAAAAAAGTCAAACAACTACTAGTGTTTCAGTTGAGATAATTCGTGATATTATATCTCGTTGGACAGGTATTCCAGTCTCAAAAATTACCTCATCTGAGATTGAGAAATTAGCTCACCTTGAAGAAATTATTCATAAGAGATTGATCAATCAAGAGACAGCGGTTTCCTCAGTGGCTCAGGCTGTTAGACGTGGTCGAGCGGGATTAAAATCTGCTAATCGACCAATTGGTAGTTTTGTTTTTTTGGGACCAACTGGAGTTGGAAAAACAGAATTAGCCAAGACTTTAGCCGATGTTTTATTTGGTAGTGAGGAGGCAATGATCAGATTTGATATGACTGAGTACATGGAAAAGCATGAAGTGGCAAAACTTTTAGGTGCGCCACCAGGATATGTTGGTTATGAGGAGGGTGGAAAGTTGACTGAGGCAGTCCGTCGAAGACCATACTCAGTAGTTTTATTTGATGAAATTGAAAAAGCTCATCCTGATATTTTTAATATTTTACTTCAGATTTTAGATGATGGCAGATTGACTGATAATAAAGGCCATATAATTTCTTTTAAAAATACAGTTGTTATCTGTACCTCAAATATTGGTTCAAAACTAATTCAACAAGAAATGAGCAAAAGAGTTGAAAGTCAAAAGTCAAAAGCCAAAAGTCAAAAGTCAAAAGTTGAAAATGATAAAGATGAAAAAAGTAAAAAAAGTAAAAAAGAGAGTAGTGATGATTTTGAAGATATAAAAAATAAAGTCATAGCTGAGCTTTTGAAATTCTTTAAACCAGAGTTAGTTAATCGATTTGATGAAGTGATTGTTTTTGAGCCTTTGAAATTTGAACATATTGCCCAAATTATTAAACTTCAATTAAAAGGTGTAGCCAAACTTTTGGAAGATCAAGAAATTGGTTTTTATTTTACCGATGGAGTCGTTGATGAAATTGCTCAAGTTGGTTATGATCCAATTTATGGAGCCAGACCTTTGAAGCGGGCTATTCAAAGGTTAATTGAAGATCCAATCTCTAACTTAATTATCGAAAGTAAAGTAAAAAGAGGCGATGTTATTAGAGTTAAATTTGAAAAAAATAATTTTATTTTTGATGTAGAAAAAACAGTTTTAGTCGATAACCAAACTCAAAAGTATCATTGTCTGTCTTGTGAATATGATTTTGAACAGGAAGTAGTTGCTAACTCAACCCCAATTTGCCCTAAATGCGCCAAAAACAATTTAAAGTTAAATTTTAGTAGTCAAGAAAAAAAGTCTGAACAACAACCTAAAGAAAAACCATCCCAAGAAAATCAGCTAGACAATCAAGTTAGTAATTTAACAAATAATAATAATGAAAAACTTAATTCTAGCTCAGTCAGTTAACATCAATGGACAATCATTAAAAGGACCAATTGAAATTCCTGGACTTTCTTCCGATCAGATTACTTTAGGAGCCATTGTTAATCGTATTTTACAATTTTTACTTCCTTTTGCTGGTATTATTCTTTTGTCAGTTTTAATTTGGGGTGGATATGATTATATGATGTCGC
>JBNASR010000010.1:0-14033 GCA_049717425.1 Microgenomates group bacterium
ACTAAAAACTTTTCTCCTAATATCCAATATCAAATATCAAATAACATCTAACTCTACTGTTTTCCTGATGAAGCTTTGGTTTCAATATGCTGTCTTTGGGCAACTTTTTTTGGTGAGAAAATACTGCGCCTGATTTTTCCCATTGGCATTGGTGGTTGTTGTTGTTTTTTTTGCTCTTCTTCTTTTCTTTTTAGCTGTTCTTTTTCCCATTCTTCTTTTCTTTTTCTCTCCATTTCTTTTTGTTTATCTTCTTGCAGCAATCTTTCCTCACCTTGACGCACTAATTGAAACAGTCTTTGACGTAAGGCTTCTTGCATTGCTTTATCTTTTTCCTGATAGTTTTGATTTAATTTTTCAAAATTTAATGGAGTGTGATTATTTTTGTTTTGGCGAAGTTTTTCAATTTGTTGTGATGATGGTTCAGTTAAACTTTTTTCAGAAGAAAATAGTGGATCTAAAGGATTAAGGGTTTTAGCAACAGATTTGACAGTTTTTTTTACCGTTGAAACCCCAAGCTCTGTTAATTTTTCAAAAGTATCATCTAATAAATTAGTTTTTGTCATATGATATTTAAAAACCAAGCGTTGCTTTAGCTTTAGCTGACATTTTTTCCACACTCCACGGTGGATCAAAGGTCAGATCAATTGTGATTTTTTCTTGATTAACTCCTAACTCTTCAAGTTTATTTTTAATATCACTTTCAATCACTGAAATCAAAGGACAACCGATTGTTGTCAAAGTCATAGTAATTTTTATCTCATTTGATTTTTTAATGACAACATCATAAACCAAACCCAAATCAACAATTGATATTCCAAGTTCTGGATCAATCACTTCTTCTAATTTTTTTAATATTTCCTTTTTAGTTATCATTAAGTAAATGTTATAATCTTAATAATGTTATAAAAATTATATAAAAAATAAAAATTATATAAAAATATGAATAAATATAAGGTCAGATTTGTACCGTTGGGTGGAATTGTTGGCGTAACAAAAAATATGTATTTGTATGAAATCTACGAAAAAAAAGTCTTGCCTTTTGATAAATTTAATTTGAAATTAAATCAATCTGAAAATTGGCAGTTAAAAGATATTTTAATTGTTGACTGCGGCATTGGTTTTCCCAAAGAAAAGGAGCTTGGTGTTGATTTTGTTATTCCAGACATAAGTTACCTAGATGATAAAAAAGACAAAATCAGAGCCGTTTTATTGACTCATGGTCATGAAGATCATATTGGTGCCTTACCATATCTTTATGATAGTTTAGGCAGGCCAGCAATTTTTGGTAGCCGATTAACTAGTGTTTTTGTTGAAAATAAATTTCGCGAATTTAATCAAATGGTCAAAGTCAATCTAGTTGACTTTAAAAAAACTTATAATTTTGGCGGCTTTAAAGTTGAATTTATTCAAATAACTCACTCTATTCCAGATACCACTCATATATTGATAAAAACTCCAATTGGTAATTTTTATCATGGTTCAGACTTTAAATTTGACTTAACCCCTCCTTATGGCAATACTCCAGATTTTTACAAAATCACTAAGGCTGGCAATGAAGGAATTTTATGCCTTTTGTCAGATTGTTTGGGAAGTGAGCGCCCGGGCTTGACATTATCTGAATCAATCGTTGGGCAAACCTTTGAAGATGAGATAAGAAAAGCAAAAGGAAAAGTTTTTATGACTACATTTTCCTCAAACATCTCAAGAATTCGTCAATTTGTTGAAGCTTCAATAAAATTTAATCGAAAAATTGTTTTTTTAGGCCGATCAATGAAGCAAAACAGCCAACTGGCGTCTGAGATTGGATATTTGCCAATTCCTGACTCATTTTTAGTTGATGAAAAAGAAATTGTGCGTTTACCACCAAATAAGGTCAGTTTGGTGGTTGCAGGATCGCAAGCGCAATATGGCTCAGCCTTAACAAAAATTGCAGATAAACAAAATCCATATGTTAAAATTATGCCTGGTGATAAAATTATTTTTTCTTCAGATCCGATTCCTGGAAACGAAGATGAAGTCTATGACTTAATTGAGGATCTGACTTCCCAAGGCGCTGATGTTGTCTATTCTGATATAGCCGATCAACTTCACTCATCCGGTCATGGCAATCAAGACGATCTGAAATTTTTAATTCGTTTTACTAATCCAAAATACTTTATTCCCATCGGTGGTACAATTCGCCATCAAAAACAATATGAAAAATTAGTTGAAGAGCTTGGTTATGATAAAAAAAAGGTTTATTCTTTAGCTGAGGGCGAAACTGTTGCTTTTTATCAAAATCACAGCGCAAAAGATGAAATCATTGAAACAAAGAATATTTATATTGATGCTTATGGAGTCGGTGATGTTGGTAGTGTTGTCTTGCGGGATCGAAAAAATCTTTCAACTGATGGGATTGTTTTTGCTTTTTTGATTGTTGATAATAACGGCTTACTTTTGACTCAGCCAAAAATATTTTCTCGCGGATTTGTTTTTGAAAAAGAAGAAAAAAAACTTTATGATCAAGCAATTCGTTTAATTGAAAAAATTACCAAACCAAAAACTGGAAAAAATTTAGATCTGGGAAAAGTAAAAAAAGATGTCATCGACGCTCTGGAAGACTTTTTCTATAAACAAAAAGGTCGCCGACCTTTGATAGTAGTTGAAATAATTAGAATGTAGTTTTTTATGTTACCAAATAATCTAAAAAAAATTGCTTTATTCCTAGAAAGACTACCTGGAATTGGTGAAAAAACTGCCAATAGATTAGCTTTTTTTATGTTAAAACTTCCTGATGAAGATTTAAAAGAGTTTGCTCAAAACATTGCCTCACTAAAGGAAAAAACAAAACTTTGCCAACGCTGTTTTAATTTTACTGAGAATCAATTATGCGATATTTGTGCTGACCCAAATCGTGATCAATCAATTGTTACAGTTGTTGAGACAGTGGCTGATCTTTTATCTTTTGAAACTGGAAAGATTTATAATGGAGTTTATCATGTATTGCATGGAAAAATCGATCCTTTAAATCGAGTAGGTCCTGATGATATCAAAATCGCTGAGCTTTTAAAAAGATTGGAAAGTGAAACAAATATCAATGAACTCATCTTAGCAACCAGTCCTGATATGGAAGGTGAGGCAACCGCAATGTATATTAAAAATAAAATTCAAGATTTAAAACCTGAAGTTAAAAAAAAGATTAAAATCACTCGCTTAGCTTATGGATTACCAATTGGCGCTAATTTAGAATACGCCGACTATATGACCTTAAAAAAAGCTCTTGAGGGTAGGACTAAGATATAAAATAATTAAACTTTTTCTCAATTTTTTATACTATACTTTTATTTATGATTATTAAGTATCAAATTCCTGACAATACTGATTGTTTAGTCAAAGAAGGGAACAAAATTGATTTTCAAACCGCTCTTTTTGAAAAAAAATACTCCAAAGAAGAAACTCTCAATATTGCTCAAATTTTAAATATCAATCCTCAAAATATTTTTCGTCATCTTAAAAAGCTTGTGGGTGAAAAAATAGAAAAAGATGAAGTAATCGCTATTAAAAAAGGTCTTTTTACTACTCAAACATTTAAATCTCCCTACGAGGGAGTAATCAAAGAAATTAATCATCATCAAGGAATTTTATTAATTGAAGTTGCCAGCGAAAACAAAAAACAAATTCTTTCTCCATTCAAAGGCATTGTTGAAAAAGTTGAAAAGAATCAACTGGCAATAAAACTTAATAAGCCAGTTGAATTTGAAATAAAAAAAACTAAAACTGATTTTGGTGGTGATGTTTTTTATCTTGAAGAAGATCAAGTCTTAACTAGTGATGAAGTTGAAAATAAAATTATTTTGGCTGAAAAAATTGATCAACTTACTCAAATAAAACTTGAAGCTTTAGGCGCTAAAGCTTTTATTACCAGCCAACCGCTACCTGAAAATACTGATTTAAACTATGCTCAAATAAAAAATCTTAATGATTTTAAAAAAATTGAAAAACTAAAATATCCCTATTGCACAGTCATCTTTAAATCTGATAAGATTTACTTTTATCTATGACACAAAAAAAATTAAAAATAATTAACTGGCTTTTTATTTTAGGCTTCATAGTAGTTATCTTTGGATCAGGCTACAAATTAGGTCAATATCAAGCAACTAAACTTCAAGATTTTTCCAATTTTCAATCTACCGCTAATTTTAATCTCTTCTGGAAAGTCTGGAATATCTTGGAAAAAAAATACGTCGAAAAGAAAAAAATTGATCCAAAAAAAATGTATTATGGAGCCATTAAAGGCATGGTGGCATCTCTTGATGATCCCTATACTTTTTTTCTTAATCCTGATGAAAACAAACAATCAAAAGATGATTTGCAAGGCAAATTTGAAGGAATTGGTGCTCAGCTTGGCTTAAAAAATAATCGGATTATTGTTATCGCACCACTAAAAGACTCACCAGCTCAAAAAGCTGGAATCAAAGCTGGCGATTTTATTAATGCTGTTAATGATCAAAAAACTGCTGGTTGGTCCTTAACTCAAGCAGTCTCAAAAATTCGCGGTCCAAAAGGCACTAAAGTCAAATTAACATTAGAGCGCAATAACAAAGAATTTACTGTTGAAATCATTCGCGATCAAATCAATGTTTCATCAATTGAACTTTCATATGAGAAAGAGCTGGCGATTTTAAAAATTAATCAATTTGGTGAAAATACCAATAACGAATGGGATAATGCTGTAAGGGAAATCAACAACAAATGGCAAGCAAAAAAAATTAAAGGAATGATTTTAGATCTTAGAGATAATCCAGGAGGGTATTTAGAAAGCTCAGTTTATATCGCCTCAGAATTTTTACCACCTGGCAAATTAGTTGTCAAGCAAGAATCAACTGTTAATGGATCAATTGATTATCAAGTAAAAAGAAATGGCAAACTACTTGATATCCCTCTAGTAGTTTTAATTAACAAAGGTTCAGCTTCAGCTTCAGAGATCTTAGCTGGTGCTTTACGTGATAATAAGCGTGCCAAATTAATAGGTGAAAAAAGCTTTGGTAAAGGATCGGTTCAAGAGGCAATTGATCTTGATCAAGGCGCAGGTCTTCACGTAACAGTCGCCAAATGGATCTTACCAAATGGCGATTGGATTAATAGCAAAGGAATTGAACCAGATATTAAGATAGAAAATAAAATCACTGAAGGTAATACTTTAACAAGAGAACAAGATCAACAACTTGATAAAGCTATTGAAATTTTGTTAAAATAATTCTATGAAAAAATTAATTAGTTTAATATTGATATTAATTGCTACTCTTTTTCTTGCTCAAAAATTTAATATTTATCAATATTTAAATAAAAAACCCGTTTTACCAACTCAAACTTCCTATAAGCAAATTATTGTTGATGAAGAATCAGTGATAACTAAGGTTGTTGAAGAATCACTTCCATCAGTGGTCACTATTGGCATTAATACTGTCATCTCTCAAGGTGATTATTTACAAATCAATCCTTTTGATCCTTTTAATCCATTTCAGCGAATTCCAGGAAGCCAAAAAAAAGTAGAAAAAAATATTGGTAGCGGCTTCATTATTAGCAGTAATGGCTTGATTATTACTAATAAACATGTTGTCTCTGATGAGCAGGCCACTTATCAAGTTTTAACTAATGATAATAAAAAATATCAGGTTGAAAAAATTTATCGTGATCCTTTAAATGATTTAGCGATCTTAAAAATTAATGCCAATAATCTCAAACCATTAAAATTAGGAGATTCTAATCATCTAAAACTTGGCCAGCTGGTCATTGCTATTGGTACGCCACTGGGTGAGTTTACCAATACGGTCACTTCAGGCATTATCTCTGGTCTTGGCCGCGGAATCACTGCTGGCAGTCCATTTGAAGGATTTGTTGAACGCTTGGATAATGTTATTCAAACTGATGCTGCTATTAATCCAGGCAATAGCGGTGGACCTTTATTAAATTCTAGAGGTGAAGTAATTGGTGTCAATACAGCAATTGCTCAGGAAGGTCAAAACATTGGCTTTGCTATTCCCTCAAATGTAGTCAAAAATCTTATTGATAAGTTTAATAAAAACGGCGCCTCATTTGAGCGACCATTTATTGGTGTTCGCTACAAAATGATTGATAAAAAAACTGCTATTTTAAACAATGTGCCAGAAGGCGCTTATGTGATTGAGGTGGTGACTGACTCTCCAGCTCAAAAAGTTGGCATTCAAGAGGAAGATATTATCATCGAGTTTGATGGCAAAAAAGTTGAGACTAATGACGAGCAATCATTATCAAAAATGGTTCTTGAAAAAAAAGTTGGCCAAACAGTCACTCTTAAAATCTGGCGCAATGGCGAAACCAAAATCTTCAACATCACTCTTGAAGCGGCAAAATAAGAAAATTTTAGTATAATTTAGCTTATTATGATAAAAGCACAAACTCTAAAAGGCTTTCGGGATTTTTTGCCCGAAATTGCTATTCAAAGACAAAAAATTATCAGTCAATTAAAAAATATCTTTGAGCTTTTTGGTTTTGATCCATTGGAGACCCCAGCTTTGGAATATGGTGAAACTTTAATGGGCAAATATGGTCAGGAAGCTGACAAACTTTTATATCTTTTTCAGGATAAAGGAAAAAGGCTTGTTGGTCTGCGATACGATCAAACAGTGCCATTAGCCAGAGTGGTGGCGATGTATCCTCAAATACCCAAACCTTTTAAGCGCTACCAAATCCAACCAGTCTGGCGAGCAGAAAATCCTCAAAAAGGAAGATTTCGCGAATTTTTACAATGCGATATTGATATTGTTGGCGAAACAAGTCTTTTAGCTGACTTTGAGATCTTAAACTGCGTCTTATCAGCTTTTAAAGCCCTTGGTTTTAAAAAAACAAAAGTCATTCTTAATGATCGACAAAATTTTTATGGAATTGAAAATAAGTTTATTAACACTATTGATAAACTGCCAAAAATTGGTAAAGAAAAAGTCATTGAAGAGTTAACCAAAAAGGGGTTAGAAGTTAATAAAGCTAAAGAATTAATCAACAACCTTCAAAAAAAACCAAAAACTAACAATTTAGAAACAATCACTCAATTGCTTGTTGAGGCAGGCTATAAAGAAAATATTGATTTTGAATATCGGCCAACTTTAGCGCGCGGGCTTGATTATTACACAGGATTAATTTTTGAGGTAATAGATGAAGATTATCCATCTGGCTCACTTGGCGGCGGAGGTCGATATGACAAGCTTATTGGTCTTTTTACAGGTCAGGATCAGCCAGCGGTTGGCTTTGCTTTTGGATTTGACAGGATTATTGAAGCTTTAGAAAATCTAAAAATTTTATCTAACGTAAACACTAACACTCAAGTGCTTGTCACTATTTTTTCCACAGAACTACTTAATCAATCAATATCAATAGTAAACAAATTACGTCAAAATAATATCAAAGCAGATCTTTATTCAAATGATCAAGCCAAAATTGACAAACAACTAAAATATGCTGATAAAAAAGGCATTCCTTATGTGATTATTATTGGGCCTGATGAGGCTAAAAATAATCTAATTAAACTAAAAAATCTCAAAACTGGCGATCAAAGACAAATGAAAATTGATGAGGTTATTGAAAGGTTAAAATAATTAAATATGTTTATTAACCCCAATGTCGCTATCATTGAAGCTTTGCCTGGAGTGGGTGGTGATGAATCAAAACTCTGGATGAAAGAGTTACTTTTATCATATATTAAATTTGCTCAAAAAAAAGGCTTTAAGTTTGTTTATCTTGATGAATCAACAGTTAAAATCCAAGGCGAAAACGCTTACAAGCTTTTTTCTTCCGAATCAGGCGTTCATCGAGTTCAGCGTATTCCCAAAACTGAGAGAAAAGGCCGAATTCACACCTCAACCTGCATTATTATTGTTTTACCACAAATTATTCAGTCAAACATTCGCATCAATCCATCAGATCTTGAATGGCAGTTTTTCCGAGCTGGAGGACACGGCGGCCAAAATGTTAATAAAGTGGCAACTGCTGTCAGATTAATTCACAAACCAACAGGCATTGTCACCACCTCATCTCAAGAAAGATATCAAGAGGCAAACCGCAAAATCGCCTATGATCTTTTAGTTTCAAAACTCTATCAACTAGAAGAAGAAAAGAAAAAAGGAATCACTAACTCATTGGTAAAAAATGTTGGTACTGGTGATCGGGCTGAAAAAATCCGCACTTATAATTTTCCTCAAAATCGCTTAACTGATCATCGCACAGGTAAAAGCTATTATAATCTTGAAGATATAATTGAGGAGGGTAAATGGGATAAGATATTGAATTTTTAACTTTATTTTCTCTTGATAACTTTTAAAATCACCTGTATAATTTAATTCTTATGAAAGCAAATATTCATCCAAAATATTTTGAAGAAGCAGTTGTTACTTGCGCTTGCGGTAACACCTTTACTATTGGCTCAACAAAACCTTCAATTGCTGTTGAAGTCTGCTACAAATGCCATCCTTTTTACACTGGTGAACATCGTTTTATTGATACCAAAGGTCGTGTCGAATCATTCCAGAAAAAACAGGCAATAGCTCAAAAATTCCAACAAGAAAACAAAAGCAAAAAGAAAAAAGAACAAAAACAAGAACAACAGCAAACCAAAAGTTTGCGTGAACTTTTGATGGAAGTGTGATATAATTAATTTAATTTCCTAAGACCCGGGTGGCTTGAAGCCATAAAATATTATCAATTACCCGGCGAATTCGCTTCAAAAAAAGCGAAAATGGAAAAATTATATGGTCAATCAACTCAAAAAAAATAAAGTCGAGGAATTAAAAACAATTCTTAGTAATAGCAAAAACTTTCTTTTAGTTAAAATTGATCGCACAACTCACCAAAATCTTGAGTTATTGCGAAAACAGTTAAAAAAAGACAATTCCTCAATAAAGGTCATTAAAAACACCTTGTTTGAGAAAGCAGTCAATCAACTCACCAACAACAAACTTTTTTTGGAGCTTAAGAAAAAATTTCTTCCCCTAAAAGAGACCTCAGCAATAGTCACCTTTAAAAATGACTGGAGCTCGCCCCTAAAGGCTATTTACAATTTTCTTAAAAAAGAAAAATCACTTTCTTTTAAATTTGCTCTTTTAGATGAAGCTTTATATCAAGCTGCTGATGTTGAAAAAATTGCTCAATTACCATCAAGAAATGAGCTTTTAGGCAAAGTTATTGGTAGTTTGAAGGCGCCAATTAATCGATTAGTTTATTCTTTAAAATTCAATACTAACAAATTAGTTTATATCTTAAAAGAAAAGTCTAAAAAATGACTTTATTGAGAAAGGAAAGGGGGTGATATATATGACTGATGTTCAATTAAATGAAAAATTGCAAAAAATTGCTAGTGAACTTGAGGGTCTAACTACTCTTGAGATGGCTGAGTTAGCTAAGTATTTGGAGGAAAAGTTTGGTGTCTCAGCGATGCCAGTGGCAGCAACAACATCTGCCCCAGCTGCCAATACCGCTGCAGCTCCAGCTGAGGAAAAATCAACTTTTACAGTTGTTTTAACTGATGCTGGTGCTAATAAACTAGCCGTCATTAAAGCTGTCCGTGAACTATTACCAAATCTTGGCTTAATGGATGCTAAGAAAATGGTCGAATCAGCTCCTCAAGAGCTTCTTAAAGATGTCAAAAAAGAAGCAGCTGAGGATGCGAAAAAGAAAATTGAGGCTGCCGGAGGCAAGGTCGAATTAAAGTAAAATATTATTATGACTAATAAAAACGATTACAACGCATCATCAATAGTTGTTTTGGAAGGTCTTGAGCCAGTGCGCAAAAGACCAGCGATGTATATCGGCACTACCAGCCAATATGGCATCAATCATTGTCTCAATGAGATTATTGACAATTCAATTGATGAGGCTTTGGCTGGTTTTTGTCGAAATATTATCATCCAGATCGAAGACAATAATTACTTGACAGTTTTTGATGATGGTCGGGGTATTCCAGTTGATAAAGTGCCAAAATATAATATCTCTGGTCTTGAGATTGTCATGACCAAGCTTCATGCAGGTGGAAAGTTTAATGTTGGTGCTTACAAAGTCTCCGGCGGCCTTCATGGCGTTGGTGCCTCAGTGGTCAATGCATTATCCGAACATTTAATTGTTGAGGTAAAAAGAGAGGGAAAAATCTATCGACAAGAATACAAAAAAGGAACACCGCTTTATCCAGTCAAACAAGTCAATCAATCAATTCTAAATTTTCCCTTTGACAGAGGCACTGCTGTTTCTTTTCTTCCTGATAAAGAAATTTTTAAAGAAACAATTGAACTAAACTACAATATTTTCAAAAAACAAATCAAAGAAAGAGCTTATCTTATCAATAATGTTTTTTTTAGAATTTTTAATAAAAAAACTGGCGATCGATTTGCTTATTATTTTGATGGTGGAATCCTTTCCTTGATTGCTGATCTTAATCGAGGTAAAAAAGTCCTTCATGAGCCAATTTACATCAAAAAACAAGTTGGTGATAAAGAGATTGAAGTAGCAATCCAATATAATGACTCAATCACAGAAAATATTCATTCATTTGTCAATGTTATCAATACTCATGAAGGCGGTACACATTTGACTGGCTTTAAAATTGCCCTCACTCGGGCAATAAATAACTATGCAAAAAAAGAGTTTAATAATGGAAAAAATGGTGAAGAGACTTTTACTGGTGATGATGTTAAAGAGGGTTTAACTGCAGTTGTTTATGTAAAAATGCCAGCTACCAATCTTCAGTTTGAAGGTCAAACAAAAACCAAACTTGGTAACTCTGAGGTGCAAACGATTGTTCAGCAGACTGTTTTTGACTATCTTGAGACCTATTTTGAAGAAAATCCAAAAGTAGCCAAGGAAATCCTTGGAAAGATTTATCTGGCTCAAAAAGCAAGACTTGCGGCCAAGGCGGCCAAGGAAGCAGTCCTTCGCAAAGGCGCTCTTGAAGGAGTGACTTTGCCTGGAAAATTAGCTGATTGTCAAGAAAAAGATCCCTCTGTTTCTGAGTTATTTTTAGTTGAAGGAAACTCTGCTGGAGGTACTGCCAAGCAGGGAAGAGATAGAAAGTTTCAAGCAATTTTGCCCCTTCGTGGTAAAGTTTTAAATACTGAAAGAGCTTATTTAGATAAAGTTTTAGCTTTTAAAGAACTTAAGGATTTAGTAGTTGCTCTTGGTATGGGTATTGGTGAAAATATTGATTACAAAAAACTTCGCTATCATAAAATCATTATTATGACTGATGCTGATGTTGATGGTGAGCATATTCGAACTCTTCTTTTAACTTTTTTCTTCCGTCATTTACCTGATATTATTCAAAAAGGTCATCTTTACATTGCTCAGCCACCGCTTTACAAAATTCAAACAGGAAAAACTATCAGATATGCATATTCAGATGAGGAAAAAGACAAAATTATAAGTGAGATCAACTCTCAATCGCAATCAACCAATCAACACATTGTTATTCAACGTTATAAAGGACTTGGTGAGATGAATCCAGAGCAACTTTGGGAAACAACTATGAATCCAAAAAATCGGATTTTAAAACAAGTGACCATCGCTGATGCTCAAGAGGCAGACTATGTTTTTTCGATGTTAATGGGTGACGATGTGCCACCAAGAAAAAAATTCATCATTACCCATGCCAAAATGGCAAATTTAGATTTATAATTTATCTATTATAAATTTATTAAAAAAACTATGAACATTAAATCAGTACCTGCTGGAAAAAATCCACCTGAAGAGGTCAATGTATTAGTTGAGATTCCTCAAGGCTCATCAATTAAGTACGAGTTAGATAAAAAAACTGGTGTCATTATGGTTGATCGATTTGCCTATACAGCCATGTTTTATCCTTTCAATTATGGCTTTATTCCCAATACTTTAGCTGAAGATGGCGATCCAGTTGATATTTTGGTAATTTCTAGTTATCCGGTGCATCCAGGAACCGTTATTCCCTCAAGGCCGATCGGCATGCTTGAGATGGAAGATGAAGCAGGAGTCGATACCAAAATCTTAGCTGTACCAACTGAAAAAGTTGATCCTTTCTATGCCAAAATTAAAGATATTACTGACTTAGATGAAACCACTAAAGAAAAAATCAAACATTTTTTCAATCATTATAAAGAGCTTGAGCCTGGCAAATGGGTAAAAACTAAAAATTTTTTGGGAAAAGAGAAAGCATACGAGGCAATTAAGAAATCTTTAAAAAACCTATAAGATCTATTAGGATTTATTAGACTTATTAAACCTATTAGACCTATTTTCCTATGACAAATCTTGTCCAAACCGAGATCACTGCTGAGATGAAACGAGCCTATCTTGACTACGCAATGAGCGTAATTGTCTCGCGTGCTTTACCAGATGTGCGCGATGGCTTAAAACCAGTTCATCGCCGGATTCTTTATGCGATGTACAAAATGGGCTTAACTTCCTCAGCTCGATTTTCTAAATCAGCTAAAGTCGTTGGTGAGGTCTTAGGCAAATACCATCCTCATGGTGATGCACCTGTGTATGAGGCTTTAGCCCGTCTTGCTCAAGACTTTTCTATGCGCTATCCGCTAGTTAAAGGTCAAGGTAACTTTGGTTCAGTTGATGGTGATCCACCAGCTGCCATGCGTTATACAGAGGTTAAACTTTCAAAAATTGCAGAAGAAATGCTTGTTGATATTGAAAAAGAGACTGTTGATTGGACTAATAACTTTGATGGATCATTAAAAGAGCCGGTATTTTTGCCTGCCAAACTTCCTAACTTACTTTTGATGGGAGCTGAAGGTATTGCTGTTGGTATGGCGACCAAAATCCCTCCTCATAACTTGACTGAGGTAGTTGATGCTTTAGTTTTTATGATTGATAAAGCTAAAAAAGATAACGGCAATTTAATTTTTGAGGTCACTGCTGATGATCTGCTTAGCTTTGTCAAAGGACCAGATTTTCCAACCGGTGGCATAATTTATGGCGCCAATGACATCAAACAAGCTTATGCAACAGGGCGAGGATCAATTTTGATCCGAGGAAAAGTTGATGAAGAAGATTTAGGTCATGGCAAAAGCGCCATCATCATCAAAGAGCTTCCTTACCAAGTCAATAAAGCAGCACTGGTGGAAAAAATTGCTCGCTTAGTCAATGAAAAGAAAATTGTTGGCATTAGTGATCTTCGCGATGAATCAAATCGAGAGGGAATAAGAGTTGTGATTGAGTTAAAAAGAGATGCCTCATATAAAAAAGTTGTTAATAATCTTTTTAAATTTACTGAACTGCAGACATCTTTTCCTGTCAATATTGTTGCCTTGGTTGATGGCGTGCCTCAAACTCTTTCTTTAAAGTCAATTTTAGAAATCTATCTCAAACACCGGATTAACATTGTCACCAAACGCAGTCAATTTGAGCTAAAACAAGCCAAAGCTAGAGCCCATATTCTTGAAGGTTATCTGATTGCCCTAGACAATATTGATGAAGTGGTTGAAATTATTAAAAAAGCTAAAGATGAGACTGAGGCTCGAGAAAAACTGATGAAAACATTTGGCTTAACTCAGATTCAAGCTCAGGCTATTCTTGATATGCAGCTTAAAAGATTAACTGGACTGGAGCGAACAAAAATCGAAGATGAACTAGCCTTGCTTAAAGAAACAATTGCTTACTTAGAAGAGCTTCTTAAAGATACTTTCAAAATTCTTAAAGTCATCAAAGATGAGCTTTTATATTTAAAAGAAAAATATGGCGATGAAAGAAAAACTCAAGTTATCAAATCAAAACCAGGCGAGATCACTGATGAACAGTTAATTGAAAACAAAGAGGTAATTGTTGTTTTAACTAAAGAAGGCTATATCAAGCAAGTGCCTAAAGAGTCGTTCCGGGTGCAAAATCGCGGCGGCAAAGGCGTCACTGGCATGGAGACAAAGGAAGCTGATAATGTCTATTTTATAACTAGTGCAATGACTCATGATTATATGTTGTTTTTTACCAATCAGGGAAGAGTTTTTCAAAATCGCGTCTGGGATGTACCAGTTGGATCACGTACTTCAAAAGGTAAA
>JBNASR010000011.1:0-13661 GCA_049717425.1 Microgenomates group bacterium
GTCGGAACCTCAGAATGACATTTGGTAGAGACGTCCAGTCGGGACGTCTCTACAATAAAAAATAATTTTTATCAAATATCCAATATCGAATATCAAATATCCAAATCTCTAAATAACATATTCGTCTATTTGTAGATTCGTATTCATTCGTAAATTCGTATCACTGCTTTACTATCTTTTGATGATCGGTGATGAGATAGTAAAATTAATATTTTGATGATTATTTGACAATAATATTTTTTCGGATTTTTTGGATATAATAAAAATTATGAGTTTTTTAGAAAAAACTAAGGAAAAATATTGTGGAAAAAAGATTTTGATTGTTGGCTTGGGGCTTCAGGGTGGAGGAGTAGGTTTAGCAAAATTTTTTGCCAAGCTTGGAGCAAAGGTGATAGTGACTGATAAAAAAGATGAGAATCAATTAAAAGCCTCAATTGATCAACTTAAGGATTATCCAATCACTTATCATTTAGGTGGCCATCGGTTAAAGGATTTTTTGTCAGTTGACTATATTTTTAAAGGGCCATCAGTACCTTGGAGTTTGCCTGAGATTATTGAGGCGCAAAAGAAAAATATACCAATTGAGATGGAGATGAGTTTTGTTGTTAAAAATTTTCCAGGCATTGTCATTGGTATTACTGGTACAAGAGGAAAGTCAACTACCACTAATTTAATTTATACGATTTTAAAAAAAACTGGGTTTAATGTCCTTCTTGGTGGTGGCTTACCTGGAATTTCCAACATTGAGTATTTAAAGAAAGCTGATCAAAGTACTTATCTTGTGGCTGAGCTCTCTTCCTGGGCTTTATCTGGTTTTCATCGCCAAAAAATCTCTCCTCAAATCTCAGTTTTTACTAGTTTTTACCCAGATCATCTAAACTACTACAAAAATATGAATGATTATTTTTATGATAAAGCCGCTATTTTTTTATATCAAAAACAAAATGATTATTTAATTGCCAATAAAAAATTAAAAACATTAATTGAAAAATATTCATTCAAAAGCAAGACAATTTATTTTACATCAGAGGATTTTCCTGAAAAACTTAAATATTTAAAAGGAGTTCATAATCTAGAAAATGCAGCAGCTGCTTTGCAAGTAGCTAAGGTATTAAAAATAGATCTTAAAAAAGTTATCGATATTATTGTCAATTTTTCTGGACTAGCTTATCGACAAGAAATCATCAAAGAAAAAGATCGAGTCATTTTTGTTAATGACACAACCTCAACAACACCAGTGGCGACGATTAAGGCACTTGAGGCTTTTTCTGACAAACCAATTTATCTGATAATGGGCGGTAATTCAAAAAACCTTCCCTTTGATGAATTAATTGAAAAATTAGTCAGTGTGGAAAAAATCATTCTTTTGTCAGGAAGTTTTACTGATGAGATTTTAAGTTTATTAAAGAAAAAATATCCAGATAAATTAGTTGGGCCATTTGATGATTTAGAAAAAGCAGTAAAAACTGCCTTTCAACTGGCAAAAACAACTGGTGGCTACCTACTTTTTTCACCGGCAGCAACTTCTTTTGCTATGTTTAACAATGAATTCCATCGAGGAGAGGAATTTAATAAAATTGTTAATAAAATATGAATATTGGCGTTTTTGATTCGGGCTTGGGAGGGTTGACAATTTTAAAAGGTTTTTTAAAAAAATTACCTCAATATAATTATATTTATTTAGGTGATAATGCTCGGGTGCCATATGGCAATCGCTCAGCCCAATTAATTTATCAATTTACACAAGAGGCAGTTGATTTTTTGGTGAAGAAAAATTGTTCGTTGATCATTATTGCCTGCAATACCTCAACTGCCAATGCCTTAAAAAAAATTCAAACTGAGTATTTACCAAAAAAATATCCACAAGTTAAAGTTTTAGGCGTAATTCGACCAACAGTTGAGAAAGTTTTCGAAAAAAAATATCAAAAAATTGGTGTGATTGCCACTAAAGCCACTGTCAATTCAAATGCTTTTAAAAAAGAAATAAAAAAATTTTTACCTAAAGCAATTGTTTACCAGCAAGCCTGTCCACTTTTGGTGCCTTATATTGAAGATAGTGAAAAAGACAAAAGAGTTTTAAAATTACTTCTTGCAAATTATCTTAAATCAATAAAAAATAAAATTGAGGTATTGATCTTGGGTTGTACACATTATGAAATTATTAAAGATCAAATCCAAAAAGAAGTTGGCAAAATTAAAGTCATTAGTCAGTCAGAAATTGTTGCGGAAAGTTTAAAAAAATATTTATCAAATCATCCAGAAATTGAAAAAAAACTCGAAAAAAAAGGACAAGTACAATATTTTTTAACTGATTTTAGTTTAGATTATCAAAGACTAATTAAAAAATTTTTAGGAAGATATTTTCCAAATAAAAATATTCATAAAGTTAAACTCATATGATCAAGAAAAAAAATAGTAATCAAAAACAATTTGTCCAACTTCAAACAATTCCAATTTTTTTATCATTAATTGGTTTAGCTTTTATTTTTGAAGCTTCAGCTCTTCGGGCAATCAATTTATTTTCTGATAGCCTTCATTATTTAAAATATCAGTTTGTTTGGATAATTTTGGGCATTTTTTTAATGAAACTTTTTTCTTTAATTGATTATCGAAAACTATATCTTTTATCGTTAATTTTATTAGTAAGTTCAATTTTTCTTTTAATTATAGTTTTAATTCCAGGTATTGGTGCTGATGCTGGTGGTGCTAGGCGTTGGATAAACTTTGGTTTTTTTAATCTTCAACCAACTGAGTTAGCAAAATTCTCAGTAATTTTATATCTCTCCTCTTGGTTTATCCACCAAGAAAAAAGACGTTTTTTTTCATTTCTGACATTGGTTGGGTTTTTGGTATTTTTGATTATCTTGCAGCCTGATATGGGAACAGCAATTATCGTTTTTTTAATTAGTTTGATTTTATATTATCAATCAGGCATGAATTTGTTTAATTTATTTATTTTGTTGCCAATTTCCGCCATTGGTTTTTTTATCTTGATTAAAATCGCTCCTTATCGATTAGCTCGACTGACAGCTTTTCTTAATCCTTCAAGTGATCCTCAAGGAATTGGTTATCATATCAATCAAATTTTTATTTCACTTTCTCATGGCGGGTTTTTTGGACAAGGATTTGGAGCTTCAAGACAAAAATATTTGTTTTTACCTGAGGCTCATACCGACTCAATTTTTGCCATCATTGCTGAAGAGTTTGGATTTTTGGGCGGTTTAATTTTGATATTGTTGTACGCAATGTTTGTATATAAAATTTATGAATTAATTAAATATTCTCCTGATAAACTAGCTAAACTTCTAACAGTGGGGATTTTTGCTTTTTTTAATTTACAAATTATTATTAATTTAGCTGGTATGGTGGGGCTTTTTCCTCTAACAGGTGTTCCCTTACCTTTTTTGTCTTACGGAGGCAGTAATTTGTTAATTTCTTACTCTTTAATTGGTATATTATTAAATATTAAAAAAAGAATTTGATTATGAAGATTTTAATTACTGGTGGTCATTTGACACCAGCATTAGCTGTCATTGATGAGATCAAAAAAATAAAGCCGGAAACAGAGATTGTCTTTGTTGGGCGAAAATATTCTTTGGATTTTGAGAAAACTATTTCTTTGGAATTTAAAGAAATTAGTCAAAGAAATATTCATTTTATAAATTTAAGTGCTGGTCGATTAACTCGAATTATTTCTTGGCGCAGTTTTTTAAGTTTTTTAAAAATTCCAATTGGATTTTTGCAGGCTTTTTTTATCGTTGTAGAACAAAAGCCAGAGATTGTTTTGTCATTTGGTGGTTATTTAGCATTACCTTTAGTTTTTTGGGCTTGGTGGTTTAAAATTCCATGTTTTACTCATGAACAAACGATAAATCCTGGTTTGACAAATCGGTTAATTGCAAGATTTGCTAAAAAAATTTTTATTGCTTTTGAGCAAACAAAAAAATATTTTCCTCAAGAAAAAACTTTTGTTGTCGGCAATCCAATTCGTGAAACAGTTCTAAAGGTAATTGATAAACCATTTGAGATCAAAAAAACAAAACCAGTTATCTATATTACCGGAGGTAGTTTAGGTAGTCACAGTATCAATCTTCATATTAAAAATATTTTGCCTGATTTGTTAAAAAAATATCTTGTCATTCATCAAACTGGAGAGACAAAACAGTATCATGATTATGAAGATTTAGAAAAAATTAAAAATCAATTACCAAAAAAATTAAAAGAACAATATTTTTTAAAAAAACATTTTTTTGAAAAAGAAATTGGTTATGTTTATTCCTTAGCTGATTTAGTAATCAGTCGCTGTGGTGCTAATACTTTTTTTGAGTTAGTTGCTTTAAAAAAACCTGCTGTTTTAATTCCTCTTCCATGGTCAGCTGGACGAGAGCAGCAGCTTCATGCGGAGATTTTAGCAAAAGCAGGATGCGCTCAGATATTTCATCAAGTTGAATCAAGCAAAAAATTATTAAGGTTAATTGATTCAATGGTAAAAAATCTAGATTTTTATAAAAAAAATTTTAGTTATTTAAATTTAAATTATCAAAAAAATGCCGCCAGCTCAATTGTCAAAGAAATTTTTCAATAAAGTAAAAATCATTATTTTATTTATTTTTTTAGTATTATTTTTTTTAAATCTTTTTTTATTTTTAGAAAATTTTTTTAAAATAAAAGAAATTGAGGTCAATGAAAAAAATATAAAAATCATTGGATTAGACAGTCTTTATGGGAAAAATATTATCTTTTTAAATGAAGAAAAAACAGTTGAAAAATTAATTAAAAACAATCCATCAATCAAAAACATTGTTATAAGCAGAATATTACCGGCAAAATTGTCTCTTTCTCTCACTTTTACTCATCCATTAGCTCAGTTAGTGGTTGATAAAGGTTTTTTTTATTTAGATGACAATGGAAAAATTATTGAAAAATCAAAAAATCAATCCGTGTCTTTGCCGTTTTTGAATTTTTATCAAAAGATTTATTTTGATGACTATCAACCAGGTCAAGAAATTTTTTTTGGAGAAATAAAAAAAAGTCTTTATTTATTAAAAAAAATCAATCAAATGGGATTAACTATCAAACACCTTGATATTAGTGGGAATAATGTGATAGTATTTAATTTAGAAAATAAAAAAATTATTTTTGACAGTTTAAAAGATCAACAATTACAACTTTATCAGTTAGGGCAAATTATTAAAGCGTTCAAGATCAAGGGCGAGAATTATCAAGAGATTGATTTGCGTTTTGATAAACCAGTTGTTAGATTTTAAATTATGGCAGAGAATCTAATTTGTGGCATTGATATTGGCAGTAGTAAGATCGCAACTGTTGTTGGTATAAAACAGGACGGCAGTGATGAGATCAAAATAATTGGCTTTAATAGTACTCCAGCAAGAGGAATAAGAAAAGGATTAATTGTTGATATCAAAGAGGTGACTGATTGTGTTGAGGAAAGTGTGGAAAAGGCTGAGAGAATGGCTGGTCATAAGATTAATCAAGCCTATGTTTCAGTTGGCGGTCCTCATATCTCTTCTTTAAACTCTCATGGAATTGTTGCAATCTCTAACTCATCAGGTGAGATCAGTCAATCTGATGTTGAACGAGTGATTGAGGCGGCCCGAGCAATTTCTTTATCTTCAACCCGACAGATTATTGAGGTGGTGGCGCGAGATTTTATGGTTGATGGTCAGCCAGGAATTAAAAATCCAGTGGGAATGACTGGAGTGCGTCTTGAAGTTGAGACTCATATCATCACTGCCTCATCCATTAATTTAAAAAATATTGAGCGGGTATTAGATGATTTGGGGATTGAAAATTTAGGATTTGTTTTTTCAGGATTAGCCTCAGCTGAGGCAGTTTTGACCAATACTGAAAAAGAGTTAGGGGTAGTGTTGGTTGATATTGGTGGTGGAAAAATTGATTTAGCAATTTATGTTGAAGGCGCTTTATCTTATTCATCATCAATTGCTGTTGGTGCTCGGCATATCACCAATGATATTGCCGTTGGTTTGCGAGTTTCTCTTGATTCAGCAGAGAAAATAAAGCTTTTTTTAAGTAAAAATTTAACTTCCAAAAAAAAGCCTACTCAGTTAAATTTTAATGAATTAAATCTACCTGAACAGCTAACTGAAGTTTCTCTAAAAACATTGGTTGATGGGATTATTGCCCCACGTTTAGAGGAGATTTATAAATTGATTTTTGAGGAGATTGAAAAAAGTGGTTTTGCTCAAATGGTGCCTTCTGGATTAGTGATCACTGGCGGTGGTGCTTTGACTGTAGGTATGCTTGAAACTGGTAAACGAGTGGTTGGTCTGCCAATTAGGATCGGGATTCCTGATAAATTAACGGGATTAATTGATGAGACTACTGATCCTCAATATGCTTCAACCATTGGTTTGCTTTTATATGGTTCACAAAATCTGAGTAATTATCAAAATCCAGGAATGAAAAATTTTGGTAAAATTTTAAAAGAGTTTGATTTAGGTGGTTCACTAACAAAAATTAAAGATTTTTTTAAACAGTTTATTCCATAAAAAAATATGTTAATTAAACCAAGAGCCGGCCAGGCAGCCAGAATCAAAGTGGTTGGAGTAGGTGGTGGTGGCGGTAATGCTCTTTCTTCAATGATTTCTCAAGGAGGAATAACTGGTGTTGAGTTTATTGCCGTTAATACTGATGCTCAGGCGCTTCTTAATAATAAAGCCACCATTAAAATTCAAATTGGTGAGCAGTTAACTAAAGGGTTGGGAAGTGGTGGTGATCCAGAGATTGGTCGGCAAGCTGCTGAGGAATCAAGAGAAAGATTAAAAGAAGAGTTATCAGGAGCGGATATGATCTTTATTACTTGTGGAGAAGGCGGAGGGACTGGCACAGGTGCCTCACCAGTTGTGGCTGAGATAGCCAAAGAAACTGGCGCTTTGACAGTGGCAGTTGTCACCAAACCTTTTGAGTTTGAAGGAGTCAAAAGAAAGTTTACTGCCGAGGAGGGAATTTCTCGATTAAAAGAAAAAGTTGATACATTAATTGTTGTCCCCAATCAAAAAGTTCTGACAATCATTGATAAAAAAACACCAATCCTTGAAGCTTTTCGCAAAATTGATGAAGTTTTAGCATCAGGTGTTAAAGGCATTGCTGAGTTGATTACTACTCCTGGACTGATCAATGTTGATTTTGCTGATGTGAAAGCAATTATGAGTAATTCTGGGACAGCGTTGATGGGGATGGGTGTTGGTAGTGGTGATAAACGGGCAATGGCAGCCATTAAACAAGCAATTTCTTCTCCACTTCTTGATATTTCAATTGATGGAGCAAGGGGAGTTTTATTTAACATTGTTGGTGGACCTGATCTGTCAATGACAGAGGTTGATGAGGCTGCCTCAATCATTGCCAAAAGTGTTGATCCAGACGCTGAGATTATTTTTGGGGCTGTTATTGATGACAAGATGATGGATCAATTAAAAGTGACCATTATTGCTACTCGTTTTGATGATAATAAATTAAAACTTTTTCGATTTAGACGAGGTGATGATCAAGAAAAACCGCCAACTGATTTAAAGACACCAGAAAAAACAGATGTGAGTGAAGAGATTGAAGAAGAAGAGGAAATCTTTGAGGATACTTCAGAGTTTGACATTCCAGCTTTTTTAAGAAAAAAGTAAAGCACTCCTTAGCTAATTTTTCCTCTTTATTTTACTTTTTATTTTTATATAATTAAAAAGTATGCTAAAACCAATTGATGAAAAACACAATTTTATTGAGATGGAGCATAAGTGGTTAAAAGAGTGGTATGAAAAAGGAGTGGTTGATAAATACCTAAAAAAAAATCAAAAGAGTAAAAAATATTTTTCTTTTTTAGATGGACCAATTACTGCCAATAACCCAATGGGTGTTCATCATGCTTGGGGTCGCACTTACAAGGATCTTTGGCCAAAATTTTATAATCTTTTAGGTTATCGTCAGCGTTTTCAAAACGGCTTTGACTGTCAAGGACTTTGGGTTGAGGTCGAGGTTGAGAAAGAGTTGGGATTGAAAAATAAAAAAGAGATTGAGAATTTAGTGCCCGGAGATAAATTTGCCTCAATTGCCAAATTTGTTGATCTTTGCAAACAAAGAGTTTATCGGTTCTCAAAAATCCAAACTGAACAATCAAAACGCTTAGGTTATTTTGCTGATTGGGAAAACTCGTACTACACAATGAGTGATGAAAATAACTATATGATTTGGACTTTTTTGAAAAAGTGTTATGAAAACGGCTGGATTTATAAGGGTCAAGAGTCTGTTCCTTGGTGTCCTCGTTGTCAAACCGCTATTTCACAGCATGAGATGTTAACTGAAGATTATAAAGAAGTGGTTCATGAATCAATTTATATGAAGTTTAAAATCGAGGGAAAAGATGAGTATTTATTGGTCTGGACAACTACTCCTTGGACAATTCCGGCCAACATCGCTATTGCTGTTGATGAAGATTTTGATTATAGCTTAGTTCAAGTTAAATCTGGTCAAAAGTATTGGTTGGCAAAGGATTTAGTAAAAACAGTTTTAGGTGATGATTTGGTAAAAGTTTTAAAAGAGGTAAAAGGAAAAGAATTAGTTGGTTTAAAATATCAAGGAGCTTTTGATTATTTAGAGGCAGTTAAAAAAGTTGCTCAAGAAAATCCTGACAAATTCCATACTGTGATTGCTACCGATAAGAATATTTTGCCCATCAGTCTTACTGAAGGAACAGGTTTGGTTCACACTGCAGTTTCAGCAGGTACTGAGGACTATAAATTGGGAAAAAAACTTGGCTTACCAATGATCCCTGTAATTGATGATGAGGCTAATTATTTACCTGGATTAGGTGAATTTAGTGGAAAAAATGCCAAAAAACATCCTCGACTAATACTTGATTTTATGGAAAAAAATGGTTTTGCCTATAAAATTCATCAATACAAACATCGTTATCCAGCTTGTTGGCGTTGCAAAACCGAATTAGTTTGGAAAGTGGCTGATGAATGGTACATTGCCATGGACAAAAAACCTTTAAAAAAAGACTTAGGAGAAGAGACATTGCGTGAGAGAATGATTGAAGTAGCAAAAAAGATTAAATGGATGCCAGAGTTTGGTCTTGATCGAGAGCTTGATTGGTTAAAAAATATGCATGATTGGTTGATATCAAAGAAAAATCGTTATTGGGGATTGTCACTACCAATTTATGAATGTAAAAATTGTGGTCATTTTGATGTAATTGGATCAAAAGAAGAATTAAAAGAGAGAGCTGTTGAGGGTTGGAGTGAATTTGAAGGTCATTCTCCTCATAAGCCTTATATTGATCAAGTTAAAATTAAATGTTCTCAATGTGGAGCCCTTGTTTCTCGGATTGATGATGTTGGCAATCCATGGCTTGATGCTGGTATTGTCGCTTATTCAACCATTAAAGAAAACAATCAAGGCGAACCGCTTTATAAAATCAATAAAGAGGAATGGCGAAAATGGTTTCCAGCTGATTTTATCACTGAAAGCTTTCCAGGGCAGTTTAAAAACTGGTTTTATGCCTTAATTGCTATGTCAACTGTCATGGAAAATGAACCTCCATTCAAGAGAGTTTTAGGATATGGGACGCTTTTGGGCGAGGATGGTCGGCCAATGCACAAAAGTTGGGGAAATGCGATTGAGTTTAATGAAGGTGCTGATAAAATCGGGGTTGATGTGATGCGCTGGATGTATGCAAGACAAAATCCAGCTGACAATATGCTTTTTGGTTATAAAAAAGCTGATGAAGTCAGACGCCAGTTTTATCTAATGCTTTGGAATGTTTATAAATTTTTTGTTGAATATGCAAATTTAGATGGATTTAATAAGTTTTTTGATAAACCTGCACCTAATAATATTCTTGATAAATGGATTTTAAGTCGTTTTGTTTGGCTAGTTAATTTTGTTGAAAAAAGTTTAAAAGATTTTAATGCTAAGGATGCTGCTTTAGCAATTGAAAAATTTGTTGACGATCTATCAACTTGGTATATCAGACGCAGCCGTGATCGAGTTTGGGTAAATTCGGATGACAAAGATGACAAAAAATCATTTTATGAGACGCTGTATTATGTTTTGGTTAATCTTTCAATAATTCTTTCACCATTTATTCCTTTTGTCAGTGAGGAAATTTATAAAAATTTGACTGATAAAGAGTCAGTGTTTCTTGAAAATTGGCCAGTGGTTGATAAAAGTTGGTATGATGAGGAGTTAGAAAAACAGATGGCAATTGCCAGAAAAGTCGTTGAGGCAGGCCATAGCCTTCGAAAAGAGATGAAAGTGAAGGTAAGAATGCCTTTAGCAAGGCTTGAGGTAAAGGTTGAGGATGATTGTTCAAAAATACCGTCTGAGATTTGGGAAATAGTCCTAAAGGAACTTAACGTGAAAAATATTTTAGTTAATAATGTTATTAAATATCCGGAAAAAGAAGTTAAAGTTACAGAGGATGAGTTAAAATATGAAGGTGAGTTGCGAGAATTTATTCGCTTAGGTCAAGCAAAAAGAAAAGAATTGGGTCTTAAACCAACTGAATATTTTCAATATCCTATTCCTGAACGCTTTCAAAAAAGCATCGATTTTATTAAAAGAAAACTAATGATTAAATAAAATGGAGATTTTAATTGCTACTTTTTTTTTGTCAATTTTTGGTCTATTTAATCTTTTTGGGATTAATCAACAATTATTCTTTCGTCAATTAATATATATCTTGTTTGGTTTTGTCATTTACTTTTTTATTAAAAAAATTGGTCGGATTTTTTTCCAAAACAATATTCGGTTATTTTATTATTTTTTTATTTTTGCCTTAATTATTACTTATATTATTGCTATAGAAATTCGTGGTTCAAAAAGATGGCTTGATTTTTATTTTTTTCGCTTCCAAGCGAGTGAAATATTTAAACCATTTTTTATTCTTTTTTTGAGCGAATATTTATATAAATTTGATATTGTTTTTGATAGTTTGGGACTCCTTCTTAAAAGTTTTATTTATTTTTTTATTCCTTTTTTTATAGTTTTTAAGCAACCAGATTTAGCTAATGCCTTGACGTTTTTGGTGATTTATTTTTCTATATTATTCTTTTCAAAAATTCCCAAAAAACAAATTTTTTTCTTTTTTAGTAGTTTTATGGTTTTTATCCCGTTTAGTTGGTTTTTTTTAAAAGATTATCAAAAGGCGCGAATTTTAAGTTTTTTAAATCCTCATCTTGATACTCAAGGAACTGCTTATAACATCAGCCAAGCAATTATTACTATTGGAAGTGGAATGTTTTTTGGTAAGGGTTTGGGTTTTGGGACTCAATCGCGTCTGGCTTTTTTACCAGAAAACACCACTGATTTTGCTTTTGCTTCACTGGTGGAGCAATTTGGCTTTTTTGGAGGAAGTTTTGTAATTCTTTTTTATGGTTGGTTAATTTATATTTTAATAAAAAAAAGTTTTAAATATTTTTTTTCGCATAGTGAGGATGAGCAAAAAAAATTTATGTATACTTTTGGAGTTTTGATTTATATATGTTTTCAGGTGTTTGTTAATATTGGCATGAATATGGGGATTTTACCAGTAGCTGGTGTAGCATTACCATTTATTTCATATGGTGGTTCAGCAATTATGGCAATGATGATCGCTTTAGCACTTTTGCCTTAAAAATAATTTGCTTTAATCAATTTTTTTTGTATAATTTAATTTATGGTTAATTTTGCTGTTGTTAAAACTGGTGGCAAACAATATTTGGTAAAAGAAGGAGAAGAGATTGTGGTTGATTATATTGATGCAAAAGAAAAGGAAAAAATACAACTTGATACATTGATGACTTTTGATGAAGAAGGAAAAAATGTTGAAGTTGGTAGTCCAGTTTTAGAAAAAAAAGTGGTTGCTGAGGTTATCTCTCATCAAAAAGGAGAGAAAATTAGAGTGGCAAGATTTAAGGCGAAAGTCAGATATCGCAAAGTTAAAGGTTTTCGACCATTATTGACAACTTTAAAAATAGTTAAAATTAATTAATTTATTTATGGCACATACTAAAGCGCAAAAAGCCGTCAAAGGCAATCGCGATTCTCAATCAAAAAGACTTGGGGTAAAAGTTTATGGTGGTGAAAAAGTTAAGCCAGGTCATATAATTATCCGTCAAAGAGGTACAAAAGTTAATCCAGGCCCAGGAACAATGCTTTCTCGTGATTATACGATTTTAGCTTTGAAGGAAGGTAAAGTCCAATTCTACAAGCGACGTGGAGAGATTTTTGTCAGTGTTGTTTAAAAGTGTAAAATATCTTCATGGAGCAGATTTTGGAAAAAATTAAAAAAGAAAAAGATGTTTTTGTTAAGGCAAAATTAATCCGCTATTTAATCCGGGAAAAACAGCTAAGAGTAAAGGATCTTTCTGAAAAACTCGGTATGACTTCATCATATATCTGTCATCTAAATCGCTTAAATTATTTACCTGAGGTGATTGTTGATGGATATTATTCAAATCTAATTAACATTAGCACTCTTTTTACTCTTTCAAGGCTTAAAGATGAAACTAAATTAATAAAAATTTATGAAAAAGTTTTAGCAGAAAATTTAACATTAAAACAACTTGATGAGTTGATTCGGGATGAGCTTTATGGGATTAAAGATAAAGGTGAATTTATAAAAAAAGAAGAAAAAGAAAAATGGAAAGAACAGTTCAAAAAAAAGTACAGTGAAGAAGTTGATATTAAAATTTACCAAACAAGAACTCGAGGAAAGATTTTGATTGAGATTAAAGGTAATTTAGAAAAAACGAGTAAATTTTTAAAAAGAATTGTTAGCGGATTGCTGATGGTAAAGGATTGATGATTTGTCTGACTTTGGGAAAGTATTGAAAAAATACTTGACCGACAATACTGCTTATTGGAATAGCGCAAAATTCTCGCGAGTCAGAGGAGCGCGGTCGATTATCACCCATAACAAAAACTTCATCGTCTTTGATTTTGTAGGGTTCACCATTTTTTACGCAGCCACCTTCCCACAAATTAGTTTTATCAGCGATATAATTTTCTTGAATTAGATTGCCATTGATATATACTTCACCATCTTTTATCATTAATGTTTCTCCTGGTAAGCCTATCACTCTTTTAATATACTCGATATCAGGATTTTTTGGTGATTTTAAAACAATAACATCGCCTCGTTCTATTCTTCTGAATTTATAGGTTATTCGGCTCGTTAAAATATAGTCGCCAGTATGAAAATTTGGTTCCATTGAAGCACCTTTGACTTGATTGGGAGTGATGATAAAAAGATAGGTGACAATAAACATTGAGCCAACAAAAACAACTGTTTCTAGGATATCAAAAATAAAATCAATGATATCTTTTATAGTTTTTATCATAAAAAATTATTTTAAAGAAATATTGGCTAAATTACAATAGATTTTATATAATAATAAATTAGCAGATATGGACGATTAGCTCAGTTGGCTAGAGCGTTGCGTTCACATCGCAAAGGTCGTAGGTTCAAATCCTACATCGTCCACACTATGGCAAGAAAAGAACAATTTGAAATTGAAACGTATCCTATGGCATTAAGTATTGACCCAAAACGATTAACTAATCGTGGACAATTGTATACTGTACAAAATTGGGTAGATCCAAAGAAATTATCAGCAATATTAAATAATGAATCTTTTGAAGTAGATAAT
>JBNASR010000012.1:0-13214 GCA_049717425.1 Microgenomates group bacterium
TTTTAATCCCTCCATTAGATGATGATTTAATTCAGGAATCACTCGAAAATCAGAGATGGATTTGGCAGTCTCATTAGTTTGATTGGCAATAGCATTACCAACTCCAGTCAAATGCTCAGCAACAATATAAAAAGGGTATTTTTGATAAATTTTTAAAGCTAATTTTTTCACTGGATTATCATCAGTTTTAATCTCAATTTTGTATTTATTGATAACTTCAGTTAAAAACTCACTAGCCTGATAAATATTTTTAGCTGATTCATCAATTAAATTTAATCTAAACAATATTCCCAAAATCCCACCAACAAAATAGCCAAAACCAATTCTTGGTTGATTTGAGGGATTATAAACTGGGTCAATTAAATAATAAGGATATTGATTTTTTTCAAAAAATTTTTTTAGCTCGCCACCAACTGTTAAACCAGTAATTTTAGCTTTTTTTTCTTTGGCAGCATCAGCCATAGCTAAAACTTCCTCAGTGGTCCCAGAATAAGAAGACAAAATAATCAAAGTCTTTTCATCAACAAAAGCTGGTAATTGATAGTTATCATTGATAATCACTGGTTTTTTTAATTTATCCTTAAATAACTCTTTAAGTATCAAACCAGGAAATCTTGACCCACCCATACCACAAATGACAATGTTATCAATATCTTTTAAATAATTTTTTGTGAAATTGATTTTTGTTGACTGTTCAAAGGATTGTTTTAATTGTTTATCCAAACTATTTACAGATTGAATAACCACATCACCACCTTGCAAAGCTAAAATTTTTTTAAGATCATCAAGATTTTTCATATTTGATATAATTTAACTATTAATTAAATGAGACGTTTTTTAATTTTACTGAAAGCGCTTCGGGTTAGTCAATGGATTAAAAACCTGGTTATTTTTACAGCAATTATTTTTACTGGACAACTTTTTAATCAAGCTCTTTTTTACAAAACATTTGAGGCTTTTTTTATTTTTTGTCTTTTATCATCTACCTCTTATGTTTTAAATGACATCATTGATTATCCTTATGATAAAAAACACAAAATTAAAAGATATCGACCGATTGCCTCAGGCGAAATCAGCTTGCCCCAAGCTACTTTTATTGTTTTTACCTTAACATTGGTTTCTTTAATCTTAAGTCTTTTTATCTCAATTCAATTTTTTTTCCTAAGTTTAATTTTTTTATTACTACACTTTTTTTACTCATTATATTTTAAAAAGTACCCAACCATTGACCTTTTTACTATTTCTTTTTCTTTTATGATCCGCACCTTTGCCGGAGAAGTCGTCTCTGGTTATCATATTCCTGTCTGGCTTCTTCTAACCATTTTTTTCATTTCGCTTTTTATGGCTTCAATCAAGCGTCATGCCGAAATCCTCACTCATGGTGGAGAAACTCGCGAGTCATTGTATCGGTATAAACCTCATTACTTAGATTTTTTGACGCAAACTTTTGCTGCCATCACTATTATTGCTTATTCTACCTATACTTATGTAGAAAAAATTCCAGATATCAAAACGCCTTTATCACCAATTGTCAGCCGGTTTTTACCAGGGTTTGAAGCCAGAAAATGGATGATGATTACTATTCCTCTGGTTGTTTATGGAATTGCTCGTTATGCTCAGCTTCTTTATGAAAAAACTGAAGGTGAGCGGCCAGAAAAATTAATTACCAGCGATATTCCTTTGGTGGTAACTATTATTTTGTGGGGGATAATTGTTATCAGCTTAATTTATCTTTTGTAGGTTATATGCAGTTGACAAAAATTAAATAATCAATAAAAATTATAATCGTTATCACTTTTTTAAAAAAAAATTATGAAAAATCAAGATTCTCAAAAAAAACAAGCTATTAATCTTGCTATTGAGCAAATTCAAAAACAGTTTGGCAAAGGCTCAATTATGCGCTTTGGCCAAGGCCCGGTTGTCCCAGTTGAAGTAATTCCAACTGGTATTATCTCTTTGGACAATGCTTTGGGAGTTGGTGGTATTCCCAAAGGAAGAATCATTGAAATTTTTGGCCCAGAATCATCTGGAAAAACAACCATCTGTCTTTCAATTATTGCTCAGGCTCAAAAACAAGGTGGAGTAGCAGCTTTTATTGATGCCGAGCATGCCCTTGATCCAGAATGGGCAAAAAAACTGGGTGTTAAACTTGATGATCTTTTAGTCTCTCAACCTGACACTGGCGAACAAGCTTTGGAGATTGCCGAAACTTTAATTCGCTCAGGCGGAGTGGATTTAATTGTTATTGATTCTGTGGCAGCTCTTGTTCCAAAAGCTGAAATTGAAGGCGAGATGGGTGAGGCGCAAATGGGAGTACAAGCAAGATTGATGTCTCAGGCGCTGCGAAAACTGACTGGAATTGTCTCCAAATCAAAAGCAACTGTTATCTTTACCAATCAGATTCGCTTAAAAATTGGGATAATGTTTGGCAATCCTGAGACAACTCCAGGTGGCTTGGCTTTAAAGTTTTATTGTTCAGTCAGGATGGATGTTAGAAAAATTGAAACTTTGAAAAAAAATAATCAAGTTTACGGCGCTCGAGTTCGTGTCAAAATCGTAAAAAATAAAGTAGCTCCACCTTTTAAAGAAGCAGAATTGGTAATTACTGGCTCAGGAATTGATCAAGAGGAAAGTTTAGTTGATGCGGCTTTATCAACTGGCATCATCACTCGGTCTGGTTCATTTTTTAAACTAGGAGAAAAATTACTTGGGCAGGGAAAAGAAGAGGTCAAATCAGTTTTGGCAAAAGATGAAAAACTAAAAGAAGAGATCATAAAAAAGATAAAAGAAACAAAGCCTTTAAAATCATAGTTTCAAAAATAGTCTTAGTGTTAGAAGTTTGATGTTAGATGTTAAAAGACATCTCTTTTCTTTTAAACAAAGCTTATTTTTATCTTAAGTTTCGGCCACGCACTGAAAAAGAACTCCGTCAATATTTAGAAAAAAAAATTATTAAAACTAACTTTTCTCAAGAAGATATTGAGGCAGTAATTGAGAAACTAAAAGAACAAGATTTAATCAATGACAAAAAATTTATTGATCTTTATGTAAAAGATAGAGTCGCTCTTAAACCAAAAGGTATAAGAGTTTTAAAACAAGAATTGATGGTTAAAGGAATCAGTCCGCAGTTAATCGATGAATATTTTTCTCAAAATCAAATCAATGAAAAAGAGCTTATCAAAAAAATTTTAGAAAAAAAATTAGACAGGCTTAAAAATGTTGATTATCAAAAGAAATATGAAAAACTTTTAAGTTTTTTAATCCGTCGAGGCTTCGATTTTCAAGTTGCCAAAAAAGCCATTGAAGAATTGTTTAAAAAAGAGTAAAATATATTTATTAGAAATTGCTTGAAGAAATTTAAAGTTTTTCAAAAATCTATGTTGTTAAAAAAAATACCATTAAATTTTATGCCGCTTGCTATATCAAGTTTTTTTGAAAACTGCGGTTTGTAAAACTGGTATTTTTTTAACAACAACTTTCTTCAAGCATCACTTTTTAAAATATGCTACAAAAATTTTTCAAAAAATTTTTATCAATTAGCCAAGAAAAAGAGGCTCTTCTTGATAAAGCCAGAAAACAGGCTCAGGAAATTGTTAATCAAGCTTATCAAGAAGCCAGAAACATTAAAGAAGAAGCGGAAAAAAAAGCTTCAGAAATCACCGCTGAGGTAGTGGAGTTAGAAAAAAGATTGGCAAAAAAAGAAGAGGTCCTTGAAGAAAAAGAAAAAGAAATTAATCGTCAGATGCAATCTGTCAACGATATAAAAAATCATTATGAGAAACTAAAAAAAGAACTTGAAGAAAAGAAAAACGAAATGCTAATAAAACTGGAGAAAATTGCCAAACTTACCAAAGATCAAGCTAAAGAACTTTTACTTTTAGGCTGGGAAGAAAAACTTAAAGAAGAGATTGCCAAAAGAATCAAAGCTGCAGAGGAAGAAATCAAAAAAACCGCTGACGAAAAAGCTAAAAGTATTTTAGTTGATGCGATGCGCTATGGAGCTGTTGATTATACAGCTGAATACACTTTATCAATTGTTAATTTGCCAAATGATGAATTCAAAGGTAGAATCATTGGTAAAGATGGCCGCAATATCCGCGCTTTTGAATTAGCCACAGGAGTTGATGTTGATTTAGAAGAAGAAAAGGTTATTAAGTTATCTTCATTTGATGCCGTTAAACGTGAAATTGCTAAAATTTCTTTGGAAAGACTTATTAAAGACGGTAGAATCCAACCACAAAGGATTGAGGAAATCGTTAAAAAAACTACTGAGGATATTGAAAAAGAGATCTATAAAACGGGTGAAGACTTAGCTCATCGAGTAGGTATTTTTAATCTACCTTCTGAGATTATTAAAGCCCTAGGTCGATTTAAATATCGTTATTCATATGGTCAAAATTTGATAGTTCACACCCTTGAGGAAACAAAAATTGGTATTGCATTAGCCCATGAACTAGGTGCTGATGTTAATGTCGTTAAGCTTGGTTGTCTTCTTCATGATATTGGCAAAGTCATCACCGATAAAGAAGGTTCTCATGTTCAACTTGGGGTTGAACTTTTGAAAAAATATCGCTTTCCTGAGTCAGTAATAGGTTGTGTAGCCGCTCATCATGAAGACATTCCTTTTCCCTCAATTGAGGCAGTCATTGTCTATATTGCTGATGCAGTCTCTGGAGGTCGACCAGGCGCCAGACACGAAGATTTCCAAGAATATTTAAAACGAATTAAAACCATTGAAGACATTGCTAAAACTAAAAAAGGAGTTAAGGATGCTTATGCCCTACAGGCTGGAAGAGAACTTAGAGTGATTGTAAAACCTGAAGAGATCACTGATGATGAAGCCACTATTCTTGCTCATAAAATCAAAGAAGAGTTGGAGCAAAAATTTGAAGTTTTCCCAGGCCAGATTAAAATTACTGTCATTCGTGAATACCGCGCTGAGGAGACAACGAAGATATAAATACCCTATCCCAAAGCCCTATTTTGATACGGATTGTTATAATAAGATATTTTAAATACGGCTTGACAGGAAGCCTAAAAACTACTATTCTGTTTATGGTTATTTCCTAAAAAAGTTACTCAATAAAGAAAGGGGGTGAAAAATATGACCAAAGCTGACTTAGTCGCTCAAGTAGCCAAAAAAGCCAATCTAACTGCTAAGGCTGCTAAAGATGCTGTTTCTGTAGTCTTTTCCACTATCGCCGAAGCAATGAAAAGAGGCGAGAAGGTGGTGGTTACTGGATTTGGAACCTTTATGGTAAGAAAAAGAGCTGCCAGAAAAGGACGCAATCCTCAAACTGGTGCTGAAATCCAAATCCCAGCCACCAAAACACCAGGTTTTACAGCTGGTAAATCTTTAAAAAGAATGGTTAAATAAAAATCTTCTGATAAGATTTTAACCACCAGGAAAAACTCCTGGTGGTTTTTTTATTTTAAATTTGGTATAATATATACATCTTTATGATTAAATTTTTCAAAGCAGTTATCATCTTTTTAATGATTATCATTCTGCCTGCTTTTACCTACACAGTTATGGAGTCATCAGGTGAGGGAATTAATACTGTCCAAAATAAAGTCGCCTATGAACTGCCGTATCCTGGTATTTTACCTGATCATCCTTTATATTTTTTAAAAATTTTTCGAGATCGAATCAATGAGTTTTTTACTCGAGATCCAATCAAGAAAGCCCAACTTTATCTTTTGTATTCTGATAAAAGAGCGGCAATGGCTTTGGCTTTAGCAAAAAAAGGGAAAACCCAAGCTTCGCTTTCAACTTTTTCCAAAGGAGAAAAATATTTCTTAAAAATCCCCTCGCTTTTGCAATCAGCTAAAAAACAAGGCAATCAAGCCCCAAGTAGTTTTATTGAACTTTTAAAACTTGCCAACGCCAAACACAATGAGTTAATTGGCGAGTTAATTAAGATTCTACCTGATGGTTCACAAAAAGAGATTGATCAACTTTTGCTTCTTAACCAATCAATCGAAAAAGAACTAGAAAAACTTCCATAAACAAAAGACGCCAGTAAAAAATTTTGATTTAAGCTCCACCAATAATGATCAAAAAATCCGGTTAATAAAATAACAAATAATAAATAATAATTACTTAAAAAAATTTTTTTATTTTTAAAAAACATAAAAATCATTCCAATAAATCCAATTAAACCCAACTCAGTTAATATCAATAAAAAAATATTATGAACTGGCTGATTAAAAAAAAGGGGAATGCTTGATTTAAGCTGACTTTGAGCAACTAAATAATTATTTAAGCCCACTCCAAAAAATAAGTTATTTTTTAAAATCACAAAACTATTTTTAATTAACACTAATCTTTTTTCAATCGTCAAGATATCAGTTGTGCCACTTAAAAAAATTAGTGCTAGAAAAACAGGAATAAAAATTTTATTAATTTTGCAAAAAAAACAATTAGTCTTTAAATTTTTCAAAAAATAAACACTATTTAAGATTAAAAAACTAAAGATGGCGATTTTTGAAAAGGAAAAAAAAATTAATACATTAAAATTTAAAAGAGTCAACCATTTTAAAATAAAATTTTTTTGAAAACTTTTTTCTGTTAAAACAAAAAAATACAAAAGCAAATAAAAACCAGCCAAAGAATTAGGATGAGAAAAAGAACCATAAGGCCGCAAAAACTCTTTTCCAAAGATAATAATTTTGGCAATTGCTGGAGTTGACAGCGACAATAATCGCTCACCATAAAAATAAAAAATGCCGCCTACCGAATGAGAAAAAACTAATTGATACACTGACAAAATAACTTCAATTAACGAAGAAAAAAATAAGACAAGTAAAATTGCTTTTTTATCTGTTTTTAAAAAATAAATTTTTGCTAAAAAAAATAAGATTAAAAACTCAAAAATTTTAATTATTTGAAAACCAGTTAAAAATTTATTTTTTGCCAAAAGTAAATTTAAAAGCAAAATAAAATAAAAAAATAAAAATTTTTTTTCCATCAACCAAATGATAATTTTTTTAAAATTAAAAAGAAAAAATAAAAAAATCAAAACATCAATTAAAAAAAATTTAATTGCTAGATAATCAACTCGCACTCCAAAAAGATATGAAAAATCAAAAAAAAAGTATTTACCAAATTGACTGGGAAGGAAAAAAATAATTAACAAAAAAAACAGTTTATTTATTTTTTCAAAAAAGGGTTTGTTGATTTTCCTGGATATTTTTTTGTTTTTCATCTTGTTCTGAAAAAATTTTTACCACGCCAAAAACACCATCATAACCTGGAGAAACATACACTTTTCTTTCGCGAACTATGGCAATTGCCTGTCTTAATCTTTCTCCACCTAATTTTTCTATTTCATCATAAGTTTTTTTTAATAAAATATCAAACTCACTTGCCTTTGACACTAATTCAAAATATTGTTTTTGCGCCTTGGTTGGTGATCCATTATTAATTTCAGTTAAAATCTCCAAGAGCGGAACAATCGAGACAAATGGCCGATGTTTTTTTTGCTTATCAGCAACAAATGTTAAGCCAACTTTATTTTTTACAAAAATCAAATCATTATTGCTTATTTTTTTGGCAGCTAATTTTAAAACTCGATTTTCAACGCCAATTGTTAATGGCTTACCACAACGAGGACAAACTTCGCCTTTTTCCAAAACTTCAGTTGCTGAAAGTCGAACACCACAGGCTCGATGACCTGACCAATGATATTTGCCTTCTTCTGGAAAAAATTCAATTGTATAACCAATTTTTAATTTTGAAGAAGAATTTTTTTTGATTGCGCCAATTATATCATCATATGAAAAAAAACTTTCTTTTGGATCATTAAAGACAAAAACTGTGGCTTCGCGGCCAAGCTTGGCGCCAGAGTGAGCATCAGAAAAAGACACCAAGGATCGATTTTCCAACTCTTTTATCTGCCAGTTCATAATCGGATCGCTTGATAGCCCAGTTTCCACCGCATAAATATATTTTGAAAGCTCCTCAAATGCCTCATTAATTGAGTCATAACCAGATTTTGAACCGTAAAGGGAAAACCATGGCGTCCAAGCATGACAGGGGATTAAAAAACAGCGCTCGTCAACTTCCATAATCATTTGCAATAGCTCTTTTGCTGATAAACCAATAATTGGTCGGCCATCAGCGCTTAAATTAGCTCCGTAATGATGAAAAGCTTTTATAATTTTTTCACTGGTTGAGATTGACGGTGAAAAAACTAAATTATGAATTCGCCTAACTTTTCCTTTATCAGTATAAATGCTTGAGATCTCAGTGGTTAATAAAAAATTTACTTGAGGATTTGTTTTTAATTGATAAACACCTGGGGCAGTTTCTTTTAATTTTTGTTTGATTTCAGTAAACCAAAGTGGGTGAGTCCAATCACCAGTTGTTACTAAATTTATCCCCTTATAAGAGGCAAATCGGGCGATTTCCTCCAGATCCATATTCTGCGACACCGCGCGTGAATATTTTGAATGAAGATGCAAATCAGCAATAATTGACATTGGTGGAGATGTCCGGAATTGAACCGGAGTCTGGAAAAGCACTTTTATAAATCTTTAGTCGAAGATAGATTGTTTTTAACTCTTGTCTTACCTGAAAAAACAATCAAAACAGTGTAAGACAGTTGGTTTAAATTTATCGATCCTAAATACAACCAAAAACTTTTTAGGATCTTATTCCGGTTGGTTTATCCCTTTTTAGATTAAACCGGAAAAAATCTAAAAAGAGAGCGCTTATTTTTGCTCAATTAGTTAACATATGCATAAGCATAGTTAGCATTTCGAGCATAATAAGCTGCTTCTGCTAACTCTTTAGCAGTTATTTTTTCCGTGTTGACGCATCAGGCGCGCTTCGACGATTTATAAAAGTGCGATTTTTCCATCGATTCCTGTCATCCCCTTTTTTTAACTTAATCGATAGTCTTTAATCTCTTTTTCAATGGCTCGAGCAATATCTTTTTGTTTTTCTAATTTTCTTTTTTCAATATCTTTTCGGCCTTTTACTAAAGCAATTTCAAGCTTAATTAAATCACCTTTATTATAGCACATTTTTGGAACAATCGTCAAGCCACCAGACTTCATTTTGATAGCAATTTTTAAAATCTCTTTTTTTTTCAGAAGTAGTTTTCTTGAGCGAGTTGGTTGATAGTTTTTATCAGGATTAAATTTATAATTGGCAATATTGGCATTTATTAGGTAAGGACCATCATGCAAAATCTTTACATATGAGTCCTCAAGTTTGATCCCACCATTTTTTACTGATTTCACCTCGGCCCCAGTCAAAACAATCCCAGCCTCAAAACTTTCAATCTCCTCATAATCGCGATAAAATTTTCTATTGACTATTTTCATATTTTTATATTATAGTTTATTATGATGGATAATTTTAAATCTTTTTTAAAACTGACAATTTTTGTTTTGTTGATATTTTGGTTAATTAAGATTTTTGATATCTCATACCCCTTAACGATCACCACTCGCACTCAAACCACAGAACTTTCAGTAGTTGGTCAAGGAAAAGTTGAGGCAATACCTGATGTTTTTTATATCTCAACTGGCATATATGTTGACAATAAAAAAACCGTTAAAGAAGTCCAAGATCAAATCAACTCAACTAATGAAAAAATTGTTCAAGCAATAAAAAATTTAGGAATTAAAAAAGAAGATATTAAAACTACCAATTATTCAATCTATCCAAAAACTATTTATGATAAAAATGGTAATAGTCAGGTGGTTGGTTATTCTGGAAGAGTGGATTTGCGAATTAAAATTAAAGATAATCAACTATTATCTAAGGTTGTTGAAAAAGTAGTGGCTGCTGGTGCCAATCAAATTTATGGGATAAGTTCTGAAATAGAAAATCCAGAAAAATATCAACAACAAGCTCGCCAAATTGCTATTTCCAATGCTAAATCCGAAGCTTACAAATTAGCAAAAAGTTTAGGAATAAAACTGGGAAAAATTACAAACATTGTTGAATCAAAAAATGATACTAATTATCCCATGATGTTCACAAAAACTGGAGGAGGAAACGAGTCTGCGGCTTCTTTTGAACCAGGTACTCAAACCGTCAGTTCCACCGTTACTTTATTTTTTGAAAAAAAATAAAAATCATCTCAAAGATTTTATCAAGGATTTAATTTTTATTCTTACTCATCTCCATTGTTTTTGCTTCTTCTTTTTTTCGAGCAACCGATACTTCAACTTTTTCCGCTTGTGCTTTAAGTTTTTCAGTAATTTCTTTTTCTTTATCAAATAAGGCTTTTACAGTTTTGGCAGCTTCAAGTTTTGCTTTTAAATAGGTGACTAACTGTTCACCATTTAGATTATTGATCATAAAAATTGGTAGTATATAACCAACTTCATCTAATCCTTGCTGTTTTAATTCTTGATTATCTGATAAAAGTTTATTTAAAGTATTGGTGATAAATACAATATCTTTTTCCACCCATTCGCCTCGAGTTCTAATATTTTCATTTACTGGGATTTCGCCTTTTTCATATTGATTTTGCCACATTTTTTTCACCTGCTCATATTCATCGATAGAGACTGTCTTTGGGATAATCACTGCTTGTTCAATATTTTTTTCTGGCTCAGTAATAAGGGGTGTTTGGATATCAATTAAATTTTTTACTTCCTCAGGTTTTATGTTTTCTTTTTCAGCCACTTCTTTTGTTAACTTTTCATCAGATTTAATAAAATGAGCATATTCTTTAACTACTTGAGCAACTTTTTCTTTATCAAGTTTTGCTTCTTGAGCGATTTTTTCAATTACCTGAGTTGGTGTTACATCAAGTGATTGATGAACCAAATTAATTGTTTGTTTTACTTTTTCTTCATCAACATTTGTCTTTTGAGAAACTTGGGACACTAGTTGATTATTGTTAGAAATATAATTTATTAAAGTATTGGATACTGATTTTATTTTTTCTTCAGGCAATTTGACTTGATAGGAAACTACTTGTTTTATCGGAGTTTTTGGCAAAGTGTTTAATATAACACTTTTGATCTTTATTTGTTGTTGAGGTGGTGAGAAAATTGAAGTTATAATCCGATTAGCTAAGGGGTCAGATTTGGCAGCTCGATTTGATAACTCAACACGGATGTTCATATACTTTTGTCTATCACTGGCAGTAGCGGCTTGGGTGGGATTTTTTAAATATTGTAGATTTTGTGCTGCTTGCTTATTGGTTTCAAATCGAGCAATATCAGCTAAATTATTGGCTTTTATATCAAGAGAGTGAGTGATCTCTTCAGTTTTTGCTTTTTTAATCTCTTCAATTGTTTCAATTCTTGTTTTAACAACAGTTTCATTTTTTAATGAAGTTGAGGTTTGCATTGAAATATTTGGCGTTAATGAAGGGGTTAGAGGTGGGGTTTTTCCAGGACCAAAATCAGTTAATAAAATATTTTTAATAGCATTAATTCCATCACAACAATAATCTCTAAAAGTACGCAGTAACCACCATGGTAAAACAATCACTACCCAAAGCATAATTAAAGTAATTATGTATTCAGCAAAAGTATCAATATAATTGACGTTGTTTAGCCAGGAAAGTTTTTGCGCCGGCCCACCCCATAATATATTGGTTGCCATTGGGAAAATATTTCCCTCAACTGTCCCAGCTCTTGAAAAATCAAAAATAAAAGGAATACCATTTTGCCAAATAGCTGCTAAGCCTCCTAAAAACAAAGCTAAAAGAGGACCATAAAAAACCCATTGAAAAAAAACACCAATCCATATCCAACCAATATTTTTTGAAAAAGAAAAAGCAAAAAGTATTGCTAAAAACGGTGAAGCAAAAAGCAAAAACCAAAGGACAATTTTTCTTAAAATAAAAACTCCTCCCAAAATATAATAAGTAATCTCGGTTAACTTTAAAAAAAATAATTGATTTTTTACCCACTCCTGCGCACCATAATTTAGATCCTTTAAACCATAAAAAGTATAATAGTTTGACTCTTGACTAACACCGTTGAAATAAGTATTAAAAAGATTTTTTCCACCTAGATTTTCAATAAAAAACTTCATCAATATCTCAGATAATTGAATAATTGAAAGAACAATTGTTGCTGAAAATGTAATATATAAAATCGAAATAAATATTTTGGTGATTGACGGAGCGACTTTTATTCCAGTCTCAAAACTTGTCTTTTGACCAATAATAATTCCCAGCCCTAAAAAAGCAGCCACAAGAATAATTAAAAAATAATTTAGATTGCGCACAGTTGCCCAAATTTTCAAAAGGGTTGGATGATTGTCAATTGATGGGTGACTTAATACCCAATAAATAAACTGTCTAGCTCGCTCACTGGCTCGACCAGCAATAGTCACTTCTTGATCATCAGTCCAAAAATGAGTTTTGAATGGATCTTTTAAAAATTCATTATAGTCAGTCGTACAAATCTCGCCTCGTTGATTATAAACTTGTTCCAGCTCTTTGGGACAAGAATAAGCTCTAATTGGAGGAGTTGGTGCTGGAGTTATCTGTTCGGCTAAAACAGAAAAATTTGGCCAAAAAAAACTCACCAAAAACAATAAATAAAGAATTATTTTTTTCATACCTTTAAAATCATTCTATCTTATTTTTATATTTTTTTAAAGAGAGTAAAACCAGCGCCGGCTAAAGCGATAAACAATGAACCCAGTATTATTTGATTAGTGCCTGCGGTGATGCCTGATGTTGGCAAAGCAGTTGGCAAAGTAGTTGATTGATGAAGTGTTGTTGGAGCAATTGTTGGAGTGATATCAGGATTAAAAAGAGCGCAAAGTTGAGTTGATCCAGAGTCAGTGGCAATGATTTTGAAAGTCACATAAGCAAAAACGCCTGTTCCTGAATAAGGACTAGTTGATGATCCATTAATAATCATCTTCCCATCACCAGCTGGTGTCATTGAGACTGTAGAAAAAGTATTGCCAGGAGAAACTGAGATATATTGTAAATACTGTGTCTGATAAGTCATCCCAATCATTACTGAAGAATATGATTTGCCTTCGGTGTTAATATTGATAGTAAACTTCACTTCTTGACCTCTTTGTAATTGACCTTCTGGAGCAACTAAATCAAAAGTTAAAGCATGAGTTTTTTGGACAATAAAAAAACTCACAAAGATTATCGCTAAATTTAAAAAAAATTTTTTCATATAATTATTATAACAGTTATAACAATTATATTCTAAAAACTGGTGTAAAAAAATTCTGCTGGAATTTGGGGATATGATTGAAAAAGAGT
>JBNASR010000013.1:0-13114 GCA_049717425.1 Microgenomates group bacterium
GAATTTTTTTGGAAACTCTTCTTATTAAAAGAACTTTTTCCTCAAATTTTTTTTCTTCTTTCATTTTAAATTAAAAATTTTTAACAATAATTTTAATTTTTGACTTTTAACTTTTAATTATATAACTATTCCACCTTCTCTTAAACCTTCAGCTAAAGCTTTAACACGACCTTTATATTGATAAATACTTCTATCAAAAACTGCTTTTTTGATATTTTTTTCTATAAGTTTTTTAGCTAAATCTAAACCCACTTGTCTTGCTTGCGCGGTTTTTTTTGCTTTTGGCAATTTTAAACTTGATGAGCTAGCAATTGTTACTCTTTTTTCATCATCAATTGCTTGCGCATAAATATAGCGATTTGATCGAAAAACACTTATTCTTGGAACACTAGCTGTTCCTCTAATATTTGAGCTAACCCGTCTTTTCTTTCTTAATTTTTTATCTAAATTAACCTTTATCATAGCAAATGAGTTTTTAAGCTGCACCTGCAGCTTTAGCCTTTTTACCGGGCTTAATTCTTAATTTTTCACCTTCATATCGAATGCCTTTTCCCTTATAAACATCGGGTTTTTTTAACATTTTAATCTGATAAGCCACTTCACCAACTAATTGTTTATCAATACCCACAACTGTCACTTTATCATTACCTTCAACTTGAAACTTTATTCCCTCAACTTTTTTAAAAACCACTGGGTGAGAATAACCTAATTTAAAAACCAAGTTTTCACCGTCAAGTTTTACATTGTAACCCGTACCAACCACTTTTAAGCTTTTTTGCCAAGGTTTTTCAACACCAATTACTGCATTATTAATCAATTGTCGATAAAGGCCATGGACTGATTTTGTTTTTTTCTCATCGTTGCTGCGCTTAACCAATATATAATTGTTTTCCCTTATTACTTCTAAATTTTCTGGCAAAACATACCTCAACTCACCATGACTACCCTTAATTGTAATTTTTTTTCCCTCAATAGTTATATTAACCGATGCTGGAATTTCAATTGGTTTTTGACCAATTTTTGACATATTTTTACCAAATATTAAATAATAACTCACCACCAACTTTTTTTAATTTTGCTTCTATGTTAGTAATAATCCCAATTGGTGATGAAATAATTGAATAACCATAACCACTCATCACTGGCTTTAAATCTTTATAAGAAACATAAAATCTTCTTCCTGGTTTTGAGAAAATCTCAACATCAGTTAAAGCTGGCTGACCATCTTTGTAAAGTAACTCAACCGTCATTTCGTTGAATTTGTCTTTATTTAAACTATATGATTTAACAAATCCCAATTCAATTAACTTTTTAACGACTGCCTCCTTAAATTTACTATAAGGAGAAATAATTTTTTCTCTCCCAGCCAAATAACCATTTTTAATTCGAATTATAAGATCAATAACAGAGTTTTCCATAGTTTTAGGTTGCCTCAACAACTTTTTTGGTCACTTTTCCATGACTTCTAAATGTTCGAGTTGGTGCAAATTCACCTAATCGGTGACCAACCATATTTTCTGAAACTAAAATTTCAATAAATTTTCGACCATTGTGAACAGCGATTTTATGACCGACAAACTCAGGGGCAATTTGCGAATCACGCGCCCAGGTTTTTATCACTTCATTAGTACCTTTTTCTTTTTGTTTTAAAATCTTTTTTAAAAGATTTTTATCAATATATGGTCCTTTTTTTAGTGATCTTGCCATAAGTTTTTACCAAGAAATTTTTCTAACTCCAGGTATCTCACCTTTTAATGCTTTTTCACGAAAACAGATCCGACACATCCCAAAACGACGCATATAAGCTCTTGCTCGACCGCAAAATGGGCAACGGTTACGATGTCTTGTTGAGTATTTTTGTTTTTTTAAAAATTTAACCTCATCTGATTTTTTTGCCATATTATTTTTTAAATGGAATTCCCAATGCCTCAAAAAGCTTTAATCCTTTTTGATGATCTTTAGCATTGGTAACAACAGTCACTTGTAACCCTCTGATTTTATCAATTTTATCAAAATCAATCTCTGGAAAAATAATCTGCTCAGTAAAACCCAAATTTAAATTACCATGTTGATCAACACTTTTTTTGGAAATACCACGAAAATCTCTTAATCTTGGAATAATAATTTTAACAAGTTTTTCTAAAAAATCTTCCATTTTTTTACCACGCAAAGTTACTTTTACACCAATAGGCAATCCTTTTCTTATTTTAAAAGCTGATACCGAAACTCTCGCTTTGGTAATAACTGGCATTTGTCCAGTAATTAATGCTAATTGTTCTTTTATCTTATCTAAAACTCCTTTGTTAACAGTTGCCTCTCCCGCGCCAACATTTAAAACAATTTTCGTCACTTTAGGTACAGCCATAATATTGGATATTTTCAACTCCTCCATTAGTTTTTTTCTAACTTCCTGTTTGTAATAATCTTTAAGTCTCATAGTTTATTAAAAAAACTCATATTTTACTTTGACACTTTTTACAATAACGGTATTTTTTATCCTTTTCAAATTTATAACCTACTCGGGTGACCTTTCCACATTTTGGACAAATTAAAGCAACCTTTGAGACATCAAGAGGTCTTGGGATCTCAACTATACCTCCTTGATTGGTCTCTGGATTCTTTTTTAAATGTCTCTTGTAAAGATTAATTCCTGGAATCAAAACTTTATTTGCTTTTCGATAAACTCTCTCTACTATTCCCTCCCGACCTTTATCCTTTCCAGAAATAATTTTGACTTTATCACCTTTTTTTATTTTCATAGTTTTAATAAATTTCCTCAGCTAAACTAGCAATTTTTGAAAATCCATTATCTTTAACCTCTTTGGCAATTGGACCAAAAATTCGGGTTCCTTTTGGATCTTTAGTATCTTTTCCAGCTAAGATTACACAAGCATTGTCATCAAATCTGATATAACTACCATCTTCTCTTCTTTTTTCTTTTTTAGTTCTAACAATTACTGCTCGATGGATTTCCCCCTTTTTCACTGCTGAATAAGGAATTGCCTCTTTAACCACTACATTAATTACTTCACCCAAATAAGCAAAACGTCGATTTCCCTTTTTTGGCATTCCAATCATTGCAACTTTTTTTGCTCCAGTATTATCAGCAACATTTAAAATACTTCTTAATTGCAACATATTATTTTTGATTTAATTTTTCAATAACTTGAAAATGTTTATCTTTAGATATTGGTCTTGTTTCTTGAATCTTAACAATGTCTCCAATCTCAAGTTTAAAATCATCATTATGTGCTTTATATCTTTTATGACGAACAATAACTTTTTTATATAAAGGATGAGTAATTTTTCTCTCAACCTCAACGACCACAGTTTTCATCATTTTTGTTGAAACAACCTTTCCAGTCAAAATTTTTTTCATAGATTAAATATTTTAACTTTCAAACTTCTTTTGAGAAATAACAGTTAATAATTGAGCTAAATATTTTCTCTTTTTTTTTAATAAATTAGTATCTTTTGGTGGATTAATCTTCCAAGATAATTTAATCTTAACAATTTCTTTTTTTACTAGATCAACTTCTTTATTTAGCTGTTCAATTGTTTTTGATTTTAAATCTTTAATAATTTTTTTCATAGCTCTTTATAGACAATTTTTGTTTTTGTTGATAACTTTGAGGCAACATTTTTTAAAACTTTAGTTGCCTCATCTTTATTTAAACCATCAATTTCAAATAAGACTCTTCCTGGCTCAACTGAGGCTACATAATAAGCAACATCACCCTTACCTGCACCCATAGTTACTTCTGGCGGTTTCTTAGTATATGGTTTATCAGGAAAAATTCTGATCCAAAACTTACCAATTTTTCTTGTTGCTCGAGCTAAAATCACTCTGGCAGCCTCAATCTCCTTATCCTTAATCCAACCGGCCTTTACTGCTTTTAAACCACAATTTCCAAAATTTAACTCATTACCTTTTATAGCTATTCTTCGCCATTGACCTCGAAACTGCTTTCTATATTTTTGTCTTTTTGGTGCTAACATTTTAATTTTTAATTTCTAAAGTTAATGACAAATCCAAACTTTAACTCCAACATATCCAGATTTTGTCAAAGCTGGATAGCCAGCGTAATCAATCTCTTCTCTAATTGTTGATGTTGGAATTGTTCCTTGAAAATATTTTTCACGTCGCGATATTTCGGCTCCGGCAATTCGCCCTCCAAGTTGAACTTTTACACCTTTTGCGCCTGCCTCCATCACTCGATCCATAGCGTTGTGAACAACTGATCGATGAGGAAAGTTTCTAACTAATTTTTCAGCAATTGATTGAGCTACATAATAAGCATTAAGATAAGGTTTTTTTACTGGCTCAATTTTTATGTCTAACTTCAATTCTTTACTTTTTTTATTGGTCTTAATATAAGAGACAATATATTTCTTTATCTCTTCAAGACCTTTACCACCACGACCAATAATCATTCCTGGTTTAACAGAATAAATAATAACTGTTAATTTATTAATCGCTCTTTCAATCTCAACTTGAGTCACTGAAGCAAAAGCTAATTTTTTCATCAAAATCTCTCTTATTTTAATATCAGCATGTAGGGCCTCTCGATAGTTTTTTTTGTTAGAAAAAAACCACCTTGAACTCCAGTTATAAATAATTCCAAGCCTTAAACCTCGTGGATGAACTTTTTGTCCCATAATTTAATTTTTAATAAATTATTTATCCTTATTAACTTTTTGATGTTTTTAAATTTTTAACTTCATTTTTTTTATCAGCAACCAAAACGATTTTAATATGACTTCTTCTTTTAATAATTGGTTTTACCATTCCTCTTGATCCGGGTCGATAGCGTTTTAGTTTTTGACCTTCCTCAATTGTGAGAACTTTAAATTTTAACAAATTCTCATCAATTTTTAAAGTCTGTTTGGCATTGGCAATGGCAGATTTTAAAGCCTGATATAAGATTTTAGTGGCTTTTTGACTACCATAAAAAAGTTTTTCCATTGCCTCAACTGGAGTTAATTTTTTTATCGCCTTTAAATAAAATCTTAGTTTTTTAGGTGATATGGCAATATTTTTTAAATAAGTCTTTGATTCCATATTATTTTCTTCGTTTAATAATTAATTTATCACTGGGTAAATTTTTCTTTCTTGTCTTTTTACCTCGCGCTGGTTTTCCCCATGGAGTTTTTGGATGCATACCCTCACCACTTCGACCTTCACCGCCTCCATGAGGATGACTGCGAGGATTTTGAGCTGTACCTCTAACTGTTGGTCGAATTCCCATTAATATTTTTCTTCCAGCTTTACCAATTTTCTCATACTTATGTCCAATATTCCCTACCTGACCTATGGTTGCCCAGCAATCAGACAAAACTCGCCGTATTTCACCTGACTGAAGCTTAATCTGAGTATATTTTTCCTCTTGAGCAATAATCACAGCTGCGGTACCTGCACCTCTTGCTAATTGACCACCCTTACCAGGATACAACTCAACATTATGAACTGTAATACCAATAGGAATGTTCTTTAAAGGTAAAGCATTACCCACTTTTATTTCAGCTTTTTCTGAAGCAATAATTTTATCGCCTGGTTTTAAACCTTCAGGTTGAATAATATATCTTAACTCACCATCTTGATACTTAACTAAAGCAATATAGGCATTGCGATTTGGATCTTTCTCAATTCGTACTACCTCTGCCTCAATATCTCTTTTATCTCTTTTAAAATCTATTATTCGATAATATCTTTTTTGTCGACCACCTTGATGTCTGACTGAAATATGGCCTTGATTATCTCGACCCGAATGTTTTTTTAAAATCTTAACAAGACTTTTGACTGGCTCTGTTTTTTTATCAACTAAGTTTTCCATATATTATGTTTGAGGAAAAATATCAATTTTTCCTTCCTTTAACTTAACATAAGCAATTTTTTCATCTGGGCTTTTTTTAGTCAGCATTCTTCGACCAACTCTTTTTTTCTTGCCCTTTCTTATTGTTAAGTTAATCGACTCAACTTTTACCTGATAAATTTTCTCAATTAAATCCTTAATCTGAGATTTACTGGCTTTTAAATTAACCTTAAATAGATAAACATTAATTTTTGCTAAATCAGTGGCTTTTTCTGTCAATACCGGACTTATAATAATATCTTTAATATTCATAAAATTAATTTTCTTTTTTTAGAAAATGTTTAACAAAATTATCAATTGCGCTTTCCAAAAAAATTAATTGTTGATTTTTTAACACTTCATAGGTATTTAATAACCTAGCTTCAATAAAAAAAACATTGTTTAAATTTTTTCCTGCTAAAACTAAATTATTTTTTTCTAGCTTTGGTAAAACAAATAAGACTTTTTTATCAACTAAATTTAAATTTTTTAAAATTTCCAATAATTCTTTAGTTTTAGGTTTGATTTCTAAAATTTTATCAGTAATTGCCATTATTGATTTTTCTTTTAATTTTAAAGATAATGCAGCCAATAAAGCTTTTCTTTTTTGTTTTTTATTAATTTTTAAAGAATAATCTTTTGGTTTTGGTCCACCAGCAACTCCACCACCAACAAAAATTGGTGCTTTTATATCGCCGTGTCTTGCTCTACCAGTGCCTTTTTGACGATAGATTTTTCTTGTTGAACCAGCTACCTCAGCTCTGGTTTTTGTTGAAACTGTACCTTGCCTTTGATTAAATAAATAAACTCGAACTGCTTGGGCCAAAAGTTGAGGCTTAGCTTCTTGAGAAAAAATCTCTTTAGGTAATTCCAGCTCTGATTTTTCCTTACCTTTAAGATCATAAACTGGTAGGGATAAACCAGTTTTTTTTGTTGATTTTTCAGAGCTGGTTTTTTTAGTTTTCTTGACTTTTTCTACCATATTGCTTATTTTCTAATTTCTATCAAACTGCCTTTATTACCAGGAACTAATCCTTTTAAAATCAAACCATCTTCTTTTACTTCAACTACCTCCAATCCTTTGATAGTTACTCTTTTTCCACCCATTCTTCCAGCCATTCGCTTTCCTTTAAAAACTCTTCCTGGAGTAGTTGTCATACCAATTGATCCAGGAGCTCTTAATCTATCTGATTGACCATGAGTTTTTGGGCCACCAGCAAAACCGTGTCTTTTAACTACTCCTTGAAAACCTTTACCTTTTGATGTTCCTGAAACTTTAACCTTTTCACCTGGCTGAAAAAAAATTGTAGGTTTAATTTGATCACCAATAAAGATTTTTATTTCGCCGATTTGAATTCCTTTCTTTCCTGATTCTTCAATCAACTTAATTAATTCATTTTTTTCATCTAGTCTAAATTCTTTAAAAAAACGAAGCGGGGTATTTATCCCCGCTTTTTTTAATTGGCCTTGAGTTGATTTTTTAATATTTTTAATTTGACCAAAACCAAGCTTAACAGAAAAATAACCATCCCTGTCAAGGGTTTTAATATCTACTAAAAAACATGGATTAGTCTTAATAAAGGTAATGGGAATTCTTCTTCCCTGATTATCAAATTGTTGAGATGAAATTGATTTTTCACCAAGTATAAAACCAGTCGTCATATTTGGACAAAAAAAATAGCCCCAGATTGGGGCTTTTTCCAATCCGGAAAATTTTAATTCTTTATTCCCGTACAAAGACAAATAAACATGCGAAATAAATTATACATTAATGATCAATAATCGTCAAATGATTTTAAAATAAAAATTTACATCTTTACTTCCACTTCAACACCAGCAGGAAGCTCTAAATGCATTAGGGAATCAATGGTTTGATTAGTAGGATTAACAATATCAATTAAGCGCTTATGGGTCAATAATCCAAAATGTTCTCGAGCATCTTTATCAATAAAAGGTGACTTATTAACAACAAAAACTTCTTTTTTTGTTGGCAATGGAATTGGGCCGACAATTGAAGCACCAGTTCTAATAGCTGTATCAACAATTTTTTGCGATGTCTCATCGACTAAACGATGATCATATGACTTCAATCTGATTCGAATCCTTCCTTTTGGCATATTAAAGTGCGAAAATGTAGGGAGCCTAAAAAGGCTCCCTACATTAAAATTTTTTAATTTTATTTGATAATTTTAGTGACAACTCCAGCGCCAACTGTATGACCACCTTCTCGTATTGCAAATTTTAAACCTTGCTCTAAAGCCACTGGATAGATAAGTTTTGCTGTAATTTTCACATTATCACCTGGCATAACCATCTCCACACCAGCTGGCAAAGTTACTTCTCCAGTGATATCAGTGGTTTTGATATAAAACTGTGGTCTGTAACCATTGAAAAATGGTGTGTGTCGCCCACCTTCGTCTTTAGTCAAGACATAAACCTCAGCCTCAAATTCTGTATGAGGAGTAATTGAGCCAGGTTTAGCAACCACCTGACCTCGCAACACATCAGTTTTTTCAATTCCTCGAAGCAGTAATCCAACATTGTCTCCTGCTCTTGCCTCATCAAGTGATTTTCTAAACATCTCAATTCCAGTCACAACAGTTTTTTTAGTTTCTTTAATACCAACAATTTCCACTTCCTCATTCAGTTTAATTGTTCCTCTTTCAACTCTTCCAGTTACTACTGTACCTCGACCAGAGATCGTAAAAACATCCTCAATAGGCATTAAGAATGGTTGATCAACTGGTCGCACTGGTTCTGGAATATATTCATCGACCTTATTCATTAATTCTTCAATGGCTTTTACAGCTTCTGGATCATCTTGCAAAGCTTTTAAGGCACTACCACGAATTACCGGCACTTCATCGCCTGGATATTTATATTTTTTAAGCAAATCTCTTACCTCCATCTCAACCAAATCAATGATTTCTTTATCAGCAACCATATCAACTTTATTCAAGAAAACAACAATGGCTGGTACATTAACCTGTCGAGCTAAAAGAATATGCTCTCGAGTCTGTGGCATTGGTCCATCTGGAGCAGAAACCACTAAGATTGCTCCATCCATTTGAGCCGCACCAGTGATCATGTTTTTAATATAATCAGCATGACCTGGAGCATCAATATGAGCATAATGTCTTTTATCTGTCTCATATTCTGAGTGGTGAAGATTAATGGTGACACCACGAGCTCTTTCCTCTGGCGCTTTATCAATTTCTTCATACTTCAGGAATTTTGCTTTTCCTTTTTTAGATAATACATAATGGATCGCGGAAGTTAAAGTGGTTTTTCCGTGATCAACATGACCAATAGTACCAATATTAAGATGTGGTTTAGTTCTTTGAAATACTCCTTCTGCCATAATAAATTTAAATAAATTAATAACAAAGAAAATAAAAGCCTAAATCTAGGCTAACTTATTTTACTGTTTTTATAATATATGTTTCTTCCCAAAAAGTCAAGGACATTTTGATAGTTCTCAGTTTTCAGTTCGCAGTTTTTAATGAATTTTTAGTTTTTAGTTTGTATTTTTTAAACATTTAAAAACTACTTGTCCCGTTTATGATGGGAAAAACTAAAAAATACGAACTTTATCTCTCCCTTAATTACTTAATTTCCTAATTTCTTAATTACTTTCATTTATTTCTTTATTTCTTTATTTGTTTATTTGTTTATTTCTTTATTTGTATATTCATTGTCATTATTATTTATTCATTATTCATTATTATTTAATAAGTGTTAGAAGCTAGAAGTTAGATGTTATAATTACTCTATGCTTAATGAAGAGCAAAAAAAAGCCGTTGAATATAATAGTGGACCATTGCTTATTGTTGCTGGTGCAGGCACTGGAAAAACAACTGTGATTGTTGAAAAAATTAAATATTTATTAAAAAAAAATCTAGCCAAACCAGAAGAAATTTTAGCCCTCACTTTCACTGAAAAAGCTGCCTATGAGATGGAGGAACGAGTTGACAAAGAGATTCCTTATGGTTATTTTCAAATGTGGATTTCCACTTTTCATTCTTTTGCTGAGCAGATTCTAAAAGAACAAATTCATCATATTGGATTAAGCCCCAATTTTAAACTGATGACTGAGGCAGAAACAATAATTTTTCTGCGAAAAAATTTATTTTTATTTGATTTAGATTATTTTCGACCGCTTGGCAACCCCAATAAATTTTTAGAAGGATTAATCAATCATTTTTCTCGATTAAAAGATGAAGATATCTCTGCTGAAAAATATCTCAAATGGGCCAAATCCCAACCAAAAAACTCAGAAGAAAGCAAAAAATATCTTGAACTAGCTTTAGCTTATCAAACCTACCAACAATTAAAAATAAAAGAAGGTGTCTTTGACTTTGCTGATTTGATTTATTATTTACTTGAAGTTTTTCGAAAAAGAAAAGCTCTTTTAAAAATTTATCAACAAAAATTTAAGTATATTTTAATTGATGAATTTCAAGACACCAACATCGCCCAATATAACTTAATCAAATTACTTGCTCCACCTAAAAAAAATCCAAAATTAACAGTTGTTGGCGATGACTCTCAAGCGATTTACAAATTTCGCGGCGCTTCTGTTTCTAATATTTTAAATTTTATGGCTGATTATAAAAACGCCAAACAAATCACCTTAATTAAAAATTACCGTTCAAATCAAGTGATTCTTGATGCTGCCTACAAGCTAATAAAAAATAATGACCCTGATACTCTTGAGGCAAAACTAGGAATTTCAAAAAAACTAATGGCTGTTTTAGGTGAAAAAAATCTTCCCAAACCAATCATTAATCTTTTTATTGATGAAAAGGTTGAACAGGAAGCTGATTTTGTGGCTCAAGAAATTTTATCTTTAAAAAATCATTATCAGTATAAAGACATTGCCATTTTATGCCGTGCCAACAAACATGCAGATCCTTTTATTCGCGCTTTAGTCTCATATGGCATCCCTTATCAATTTTTAGGACCTGGCCAACTTTTAAAACAACCAGAAATAAAAGATCTTATTGCTTATCTTAAAGTCCTTTACAATCTCGAGGATTCAGTCTCACTTTATCGAGTCTTGTCAATGAGTATTTTTGATATTGACCCAAAAGATATCAGTCTTCTTTTGACTTTTAGTCAAAAGATCAATCAATCTCTTTTTATCGCAATAGAAATTTATCTTTCATTTTTTGATAAAAATCTCTACCAAGAAGAGTTTGAAATTTATAAAAAATATTTACCTCTGTTAAAAAAAGACAGTCGCGAAAAACTCACCCATCTTTACAATTTAATCAAAAAACATCTTAGTCTATTGAAAAAAGACACTGCTGGTCAAATTCTTTATGATTTTTTAGAAAAAACTAAATATTTAAACAAATTAATTGCCTATAAAACAGAAAAGGAAGAAAAAATCGCCTTAAATATCTCAAAATTTTTTAGTCAATTAAAAAATTTTGAAGCTGAACATGAAGATGCCTCAGTCTTTGCTGTAGTTGACTTTTTAGATATGAGTTTAGAACTTGGCGAATCACCAATTATTGCAAAAACTGATATTGAATCTTACAATGCCGTAAATATCATCACTGCTCACTCAGCCAAAGGTCTTGAGTTTCCTGTGGTTTTTTTAGTCAATTTGACAAAAGGCCGTTTCCCAAGTAGAGATCAAAAAGAAATCATTCCTTTACCTGATGAATTAATTAAAGAAATTCTGCCAACTGGAGATTATCATTTACAGGAAGAAAGACGATTATTTTATGTAGCAATGACACGTGCCAAAGACATCCTTTATTTTACAGCCTCAAAATTCTATGGTGAAGGCATTCGTCAACAAAAACTCTCGCCATTTGTTATTGAAGCACTGGGAGATGATTTTATTAATAAATACCAATTAAAAAAAGAAACTGAGAAAAAACAACTATCTATTTTTGATTTCAAAAAAAATCCTGAATCAATTCCAATCAAAAATAATCTTAATCGACAAAGCTTTTCATATAGTCAACTTGAAACTTATGAACAATGTCCTCTGCAGTATAAATATCAATATGTTCTAAACATTCCCACCTCTTATTCAGCTGCCACTTCTTTTGGTCAAACAATCCATAAAACACTGCAGCAATTTTATCAACAGTTTAAAACTAATCCAAAAATCGCCCTTGATAAACTTCTTAAAATTTATCAAAAAAACTGGATTCCCCTTGGCTATAGCTCAACTGCACATCAAAAACGGATGAAAAAAGAGGGAGAAAAAATCTTAAAAGACTTTTTTGAAAAATTTCATCATCAAAACCTCAAAATCCTAGATTTAGAAAAACCATTTATTATAAAAATCACCCCAGAGATTTTTATTAAAGGCAAAATTGATCGAATCGATGATATTGATGGTAAGCAATTGGAAATTATTGACTACAAAACTGGGAAAAAACCGGATGAAAAATCATTAAAAAAAGATTTACAACTATCGATTTATTGTTTGGCAATGGTTGAAAATAGTAAAAAAAGCGTTGATGAGATTAATCTATCTTATTATTTTCTCCAAAATATGGAAAAAATCACTATTAAGAAAACTCAAGAAGATCTATCACTCGTCAAAAATGAAATTATAAAAAAAATTGAAAAAATTAACACTCATTACTTTGAACCAAATGTTGGTACGCATTGTGATTTCTGTCCTTTTCGAATGATTTGTGAGGCTTGGCGTTAAAATTTATTGATATAATAAAATAAAATGAATAAAATGAAAAGTAAAATTACTGGTTCTTTTTTGTTTCAAAGAATTTTGGAAATTATCATCCCCTTTTTGTCTTGGTTTATAATTACTTTGCCTTTATGGCTTTCCCCTTTTCACCCAGCGGTTGTCTCATACTTTATCATCGCCTTTGATCTTTATTTTTTTTACAAATCGATTAAAACTGCCTATTATAGTGTGATTTCATATCAAAAAATTATTTATCACTCAAAGATTAATTATTCCAAAAAAATTTCAAAAAAAAGCAAAAGCAAAAAAATCCATCATTTTATTATTATTCCAAATTACAAAGAGCCAATTTATAAATTGGAATCAACAATAAACTCAATTGTCAACAACGACTATCCATGGAAAAATATATACTTAGTTTTAGCATTTGAAAAAAGAGAGGAAAATGAAGCTACTAAAAAATATCAACTTCTTTTAAAAAAATTTAAAAAAAATTTTAAAAAAATTTTTGCCACATATCATCCAGACTTGCCAAATGAGGAACCAGGTAAAGCTAGTAATCAAACTTATGCCGCCAAAATCATTG
>JBNASR010000014.1:0-10060 GCA_049717425.1 Microgenomates group bacterium
GAACCCTCTGTCTTCTCCTTGGCAAGGAGACGTTTTGCCGGTAAACTACACCCGCGCTAATGTGCCGAGGGTCAGAGTCGAACTGACATCTGATCCTCCGATTCGGAGGACCCGCCGTGACCACTATTTAATTGTAACAAGCTATTTTTTAAAATTTTATTTAAAACCTCATGACCTCGACCACTTTTATAAAATTTTTCTTTTTCTAAAGCATCTTTTTTATTTAAAAATCCCTCAAAATAAATTAGTTTTAATTCTTTTCTGTGTCTTAAAGATTTTGTCTTACCGCTTAAATGTTGTTTTATTCTTCTTTTTAAATCATTAGTATAACCAATATAAAAATGCTTATCTTTCAAAGAAAACAATACATAAACGTAAAAAATCATGTGCCGAGGGTCAGAGTCGAACTGACATCTGAGGTTTTTCAGACCCCCGCCGTGACCACCTTGGCTACCTCGGCAAAAACCGATCTCTAATCCAACTTTTTAAAGAACCCGCCGTGACCACCTTGCCCTCCGATTCGCAGGGCTTTGGCCTACCTCGGCAAAAAATTATTCACAAAAAATTGTGCGCTGAGAAGGATTCGAACCTTCGACTCCCACTTTATAAGAGTGGTGCTCTACCACTGAGCTATCAGCGCTAATTTTAACATATTTATTATATCACTCTCAATATCTTTTTAAAAACCTGGTGGACCTACGGAGAATTGAACTCCGATCTTGGCAATGCGAATGCCACGTTCTGCCGTTGAACCATAGGCCCAAAAAATACTTCCAGTGTTCCTGACCAGAATTGAACTGGTACTTTCGGCTCCGGAGGCCGACGCTCTATCCGTTAAGCTACAGGAACATACCAACCTCCAAAACCATAAAAAAACACTACCCTTTCAACGCCTCTATATATTATACATAGAGGAATCAATCAGATAGTGTTTTTTATAATTAAAATCTTCCTCCGCGATTATTGCCTCTTCGAAAACCACCTCGAAAACCACCAGCTGGCCTTTCTTCTCGAGGTCTGGCAACATTAACAACAATCTGTCTTTCACTGACTGTTTTGCCATTCATTTCAGAAGCAGCTTTTTCAGCCGCTTCCTCATCAGTAAAAGTGACAAAACCAAATCCTTTAGATCGGCCAGACATTCTATCAGTGATAACAACTGCCTCAACGACTTCTCCATATGGAACAAATAATTCTTTTAAAGAATCATTGTTGATTGCCCATGGAAGATTACCCACATAAAGCTTTTTTTTATCCATTATTTTTCACCCCCTTTCTATATTTTTTAGTAAGAATATAATCATGTAATTTTAAGAAGCTTCTGTCAACCAAACATCTAAGTAGGTTATCCGAAGACTTCTCCAATATCTTATTATATCATAAATAAATAAAAAGCAAGTGCCATTCGATAAATGCCAAAAAAAATCAAAGATTTCTTTTTTAAAAAACTAATAAACCATTTGATAACAACTAAAGCGACAAAAAAAGATGTAAAAAAACCAATCAAAAAACTCAAAAAATTATTGCCAATAAAAATTACTCTTAAATCACTTTTTATTATTTCCAAACCTGAGGCAGCCATAATCGTTGGCACTGCCAGTAAAAAAGAATAGATAGCGGCTTCATCGCGCCTAAAGCCAAGAAGTAACATTGTTAAAATCACTGCCCCAGCTCGCGACACTCCAGGCACAATGGCTAAAGATTGGCCTAAACCTATTATAATTGCTTCAAAATAATTCATTTTACTTAAAACTTTATTATTCTTTTTTTGGCTTATAATTTCAAAAGCAACAAACAAAAATCCAATAAAAAACATTGCTCCAACTATCAAATTCATTGAGTTAAAAAAATAGTTTTTAATAATTTTATGTAGAATAAATCCTATAACTGCTGTTGGTATAAATGAAATAAAAATTTTTTTAATTAAATATTGATTTTCTTTTAAGTACTTAAAATATAAAAAAATCACTGATAAAATTGCCCCAGATTGAATAACAATATCAAAAAAACTAGTAAACTCAGTTTGAGGAATTTTAAGAAATTTTTGAGCAATTAAAAGATGGGCAGTTGATGAAATTGGCAAAAACTCAGTTAATCCCTCAACTATTCCTAAAATAAATGCTTTTAATAAATCCATAAGATAATTTATAATATCATAACAATATGAAAATTGCTTTAGTCCATGATCAACTATCTGAGTTTGGCGGATCAGAACGAGTTTTAGTCACATTGAAAAAAATCTTTCCTCAAGCTGATGTCTATACCTTAGTTTATAATCCTCAAAATCTTGGGATTCATCAAAAAATTTTTCAAAACTGGAAAATTCATCAAAGTTGGTTTGGAAAAATCCCCCTCATAAGAAACTTTTACTCTCCATTTCGTTTTTTAACACCAATAATTTGGGAAAGCTTTGATTTTTCAAAATATGATTTAGTCATATCATCAAGTGGCTCATGGATGTCAAAAGGAATAAAAACTAAAAAACCAACCATTCATATCTCATATATCCATCATCCGCCGCGCTACCTTTATGGTTATGAAACTGCTATTGAGTGGAAAAAATATTTGCCAGTAAGAATTTATGCTTATTTAGTCAATCATTTTTTGCGGATTTGGGATTTTTATGCAACGCAACGGCCTGATTATATCATTGCTAATTCCAAAGAAACTCAAAATCGCATTAAAAGATTTTATCATCGAAACTCAATTGTTATCTATCCCCCAGTAAATATCCCAAAAAAACCCATTAACTTTTTAACTTCCAAATCAAGCAATTACTATATAACAGTTTCTCGTTTAGCAAAAGCTAAACACATTGATATCTTAATCAAAGCCGCCAATGAATCCAAATTTAATTTAAAAATTATCGGCACTGGTCGGGATGAAAAATATTTGCGATCAATTGCAGGAAAAACGGTGGAGTTTTTGGGAAATCTAAAAGATGAAGATTTTAAGAAAGTATTTTTGGAAGCAAAAGCATTTTTATTTGCTGCTCGTGATGAGGAGTTTGGAATTGCTCCAGTTGAGGCTTTAGGATATGGATTACCAGTGATTGCTTATAATTCAGGAGGTGTTCCTGAGTATATAAAAGATGGACACAATGGTTATTTATTCAATAAATTAGAGTCATCAAGTCTAATTGAAAAAATCAATAATTTTGAAAAACTTAATCTAAAAAAACTAATGTTAATGAAAAAGGCAGCACGAAAGACAGCAGAAAAATTTTCTGAAGAAAACTTTCAAAAAAATATTTTATTATTTGTTGATTCTGTTTTTAAAAAAGCAAAATCTTAAAAATAACGATATGCCAGAACTTCCAGAAGTGGAGACAATTAGAAAAAATCTTGAACCAAATATTATTAAAAAAACTATTGCCAATATTGAAATTTTATCTAAAAAAAATTTTCTTGGTAATAAAAAAGATGTTATTGGGCTAAAAATTGACTCAATCACCCGTTACGGCAAAGTTTTAATTTTTAAACTAATTAACCCTTTAACCCACAAACCTTCAAAAAAATACTTAAACTTTCACTTTAAGCTCTCCGGTCAACTTCTTTATGCAAAAAATTGTAAAAATCCAATTTTTAAAAATATCATTCCATTCACTAAAACCAACAAAATGCCAGCCAACACCACTCGTGTGATAATAATATTTACCGACAACTCCTGTTTGTTTTTTAACGATCTAAGAAAATTTGGTTGGATAAAAATAAGCGATAAACCCCTGATTCCAAAAGGAGTTGATGTTTTATCAAAAAACTTTACTTTAGAATATTTTAATAAAATTATTCACTCCTCAAAAAAGCCAATCAAAGTTTTTCTGATGGATCAAGAAAAAATTGCCGGTATTGGTAATATCTATGCTAATGATTCGCTTTTTAAAGCAAAAATTCACCCGCTTAGACCAGCAAATAGTCTAAATGAAAAAGAAATTAAAAATTTATATAAAGCAGTAATTAATGAAATTAATCAAGGAATAAAAGATCAAGGCTCCTCTGGTGCTGATGAAGCTTTTGTTCTTCCAGATGGATCAAAAGGCTCTCATCAAAGACATTTTCTTGTTTATCAGCAAGAAGGTAAACCTTGCCCCCGCTGTCAAAATAAAATTCAAAGAATTAAACATCATGGACGAAGCTCATTTTTTTGCCCAAAATGTCAAAAAACCTGATTATTCATATCTTATCGCCTCAACTGGCTCTAAATCAGCTGCTTTTTTGGCGGGAAAAACTCCAAAGATAATTCCAATTGCTGATGACACTCCAAGCGCCAAAATAACTGAATTTAAATCAATATAAGCCGGAAAAAATCTTTGAACAATCACTGTTCCCAAAAATGCTAAAAACAAACCTAATAAACCGCCAAAAATCGATAGAATTGTTGATTCAATAATAAATTGAATTAAAATATCCTGTTTTCTTGCTCCAATTGCCCGCCTAACACCAATTTCTTTGGTTTTATCAGAAACAGTCACAAACATAATATTCATTATGCCAATCCCGCCAACTAAAAGCGAGATACTAGCTATTGCTACCAACACCATATTTAACACTCCAAAAATTGAATTGACTGCCGACAAAATATCACCTGGTTCAATGATACTAAAAGAGTCAGAATCATATCTCTTTAACAACTCTTTAGTAATTGCTTCCCTAACTTGATTTACAGAATAATTTTCATCAAACTTTACTGCAAATCTAGAAAAATTTTTATTTGGGTTAAAGATAAAACCAGTGGTATAGGGAGAAAAAATATAATTATCATAATCAGGACCACCAAAACCTCCTCCACCTTTACTTTCGGTAATACCAATAACAACAAAATTGACATTATTAGCTGAAATTTTTTGATCTAAAGCTGCCTCAACTGATCCAAAAAGTTTTTCAGCAATCTTTGGTCCAATCACCGCTACCTTAGCTTTTTTATCAACATCAGTTTTATCAAAAAATCTGCCTCTACTTATCTTAAAACCATTAATATCAAAAAAGGATTCGCTAGCAAAAAGAATTGTTGTATTTTCGCTTTTTTTCTCACTTTTAGCAGTTGTTTGCTTAGAAAAAATAGGCGAAATCTCTCTGATTTCTCTTAATCTTTTCAATCGCAACAAATCACGATTATCAAATTTGATACTAGCTAAAGCTGAAGTAGCATTAAAACTGCCTCCAGATAAAATTTTTCCTGGCACAATAAAAATTGTGTTTTTCCCCAAAGCTGCAAACTGATCATTAATATATTGTTTTAAACCGAGACCCAATGCCGTTAACATTACCACTGCAAAAACACCAATTAAAATTCCCAAAGAAGTCAAAAAAGTTTGCGTTTTATTTCGCCGAAAATCCTCCAAGGCCGACTTCACAATAAATAAAAAATAATTCATAAAATTAAAATTTTAATTTTTGATAATTTTACCATCTTTAATTTTTATTATTCTTTTTCCATAAGAAGCAATATCTGATTCATGAGTGACCACAACTACAGTAATTTTTTCTTTTTCGTTTAGTTCCTTTAATAAATTCATTATTTCAATACCAGTTTTGCTATCAAGATTACCAGTTGGCTCATCAGCCAAAATCAATTTTGGCTCCATAATTAATGCTCGCAAAATTGCCACTCGCTGTTGCTGACCACCTGAGATTTTATTGGGAAATGAAAATTCTTTACCAGCTAAACCAAATTTTTTAATCAAAGCTAAAGCTTTTTCTTTAGGATCATAACTTAATTTTTTTCGAGCATAAATTGTTGGCAATAAAATATTTTCTAAAACTGTTAATTTTGGAATTAAATTAAATTGTTGAAATACAAAACCAACAAACTCATTTCGTAAAGTGGATAATTGATCATCGTTTAAATCAACAATGTTTTTTCCATTAATAAAAATGTCGCCTTTTGTTGGTTTATCAAGAAGGCCTAAAAGATGCATCAAAGTAGATTTTCCAGATCCTGAAGGTCCAATTATTGACACAAACTCACCCTCTTTTATCTGCAAAGAAACATCTTTTAAAGCCTGATAATCAATTTCTCCATCAATTTTATAAATCTTCCAAACATTTTTAAATTTAATCATAAACGAAGTTCTTAATTTAAAACTATATCATTTTCCCTTAAGCCATTTTCAATAATAATTTTGCCATCAATTTCTTCACCAACTTTAATATATTTTTTTATTTTTTTATTATTTTCTTTTACAAATACATATTCACTTTGGTTATCTCTTTTAATAAATCGAGAAGGCAAAGCAATGACATTATTTTTTTCTTTAAGCAAAAACTCCACATCACCAGTCATCCCTAATCGAAGAGGTAAATTTTTTGTTCTATCAGATAACTCAAGTTTTATTTGATAGACAGTTCCAGTCTCTCCTTGTTTTGGTGAAAAACTGATATAAAAAACTTTTGCTTGGTCTTCAAAATCAGCAAATGAATCAAGAGTAATTTTTCCCATCATTCCTTCTTTGATTTTTACTACATCAGCTTGCTCAACTGTGGCGGAAAAATATAATGTCTTTGGATTAACGATCTCAAATGTTGCTGAGGCAGGAGTGATATTAACACCAGCGGTTGGCACATCAATATGAGTTACTACTCCCTCAATTGGTGTCCATAGATTAGCGTTTTCTAAGGCTAAATTTTGATACTCAACATCCAAAACTGCCATTTCAAGATTATATTGATTTTGCTCTAAAATCCGCTGTGCCCTAACTCTTGTTGCTTCATTTAAATCATATTGTTTATTCCAATTATCATCTTTTGTTTGATCAAAATTTGAACGAGTGACACTGTAAGCGCGCAAATATTTTTCTAAACGATTTTTAATATCTCGCTGATCCAAAGAGGCAATCGCTTGGTATTTTTTTACATAATCACCTTCTTTTACTCCAACCCAGACTAGTTTACCTGATGTTTGAAACTTTAAAGTTGCCTTTTCCTGAGCATCTATTTCTCCTGATAAAGTCAAGATTTCTTTGAGATTTTGTTTTTTAACAACATAGCTATCCTCATTATTGGCTTTATTTTTTTTGCTTGTTGAAAAAACAATCACAGCAACTAATAACAAAATTGCTAAAAAATACCATCTTTTTTTCAAAAAATTGATCATATTTAAAAAATTAACTGGTAATTTTTTCTAAAATTTTTAACAGCTGTTTTTTTTCTTCATTATTTAATTTACTAATAACCGATGAAAAACAATTAACTCTTTCATTTTCTATTTTTTTAAGTGTTTTAATTCCTTTATCAGTTAAAAAAAGATGAATTATTCGTCTATCGTCTTTGTCATTCTTGCGACTAACTAATTTTAAATTTACTAATTTTTCAATCAAGCTATTAGCAGTTGGTAAAGTGATAGAAAAACTTTTTGCTAAATCGGTTAATTGGCAATTCTTATTTTCCTTTATAAAAATCAAGGCGTGAAGTTGAATCATTGTTATATTAATCTTTTTCAAAGAATTAAAACCTTGCTTCATTTTTCTATAAACGGCAAAAATTTTTTCTGATATTTCCTTGTCTATATTATTTTTCATAATTTAAAATTTAATTAGATTATCTAATAATTAGATTATATAACTATTTTTTATTTTTGTCAAATTATTACAAAAAGGCCTTCCAATCAGAAATAGGCATCAAATTAGCTGAGGCAAAATTTATGGCGTAAAAAAATATTCCAGTAAGCAAAATAAAAAATATTGTTAAAAATTTTCTTGAAGTAAAAAATTTTTCAAAAGAAATCAGTGCCATTGGCCAAAGCGGCAAGCTATAACGACTTATATCTCGATGTTCAACAAAAATAATGGCAATAAAAAATAATAAACTAAAGTAAAAAAAACTGCGAAGTTTAGAATTTTTTAATGAATAAACTGTTAGCCCGTATAAAAAATAATAAAAAATTATTTCCTCAAGCCAAGCTGTTCCCACCCATGTTTTTGTAAAGTTAAATACGGCAAAAGGATAAACCAAATGAATATTATCGCCTGAGTGAAAATAGGCTAAAAAATCACCGGTTTTTAGGTAATAAAAACCAAAAACTGTCAAAAGCCCCAATGGTATCAGCAAAACTCCCAACCATTGCCAATTAATTTTTTTTTCTTTCAATAATCTTTCAATAAATACCAAACAATATCCACCAAAAAGCAAGATTCCAGGAGTTTTTGTTGCTACTGCTAACCCTCCAAATAAACCAGCTAACCAATATCTTTCTTTTTCAAAAAAATAAAGAGAAAGAAGAATAAAAAAAATAAAGATGCTCTCCGGCGCTCCAACTGAGCGAATCACTAAAAATCGCGGCAAAAATAAAAAAACAATTGAAAGAAAAAATGGTTTTTTAGTAATCTTAAATTTTTTTAATAAAAAATAAAAAAACCAAACTAAAAATACTGTAAAGATAACATTAACCAAAATCATTGCCTTTAAATATTTTAAATTTTCTATTAGTCCAATTTGACTTACTAATCTTATTAACAACGGATAACTTGGCAGATGTGCTGCAAAATAATTAGGTTGAATTCCTTGCTCAATTTTCAGTTTTTTAATTTCATCAAAACTATAAAGAGTCTTTGCCGGAACTACATATAAAGGCCCATCAAAATTTTTATAAATCTTCTCCATTCCAACTGCTTTCCAAATAATTAAGGTAGAAAAAATACTGATTATTGCTAAAATTATATAAGGCAGTATGCGGCGCATAAAAGATATTTTAACAAAAAATTGGCTAATTATTCTAATTATTATTTTTGGTGTTTTTTTGCGATTTTTTAAACTTGAGGAATTTGCCACTTTTTTAAGCGATCAAGGAAGAGATGCAATCATCATCAAAAGAATCATCACTGGAGAGCACTTTCCGGCAATTGGCGCACCAACCTCAATTGGTCAAGTTTATCTTGGTCCTTTTTATTATTATTTTATTGCTCCTTGGCTTTTACTTTTTAATTTTAATCCTTTAGGTTTAGCTTTTGGGGTAGCTTTTTTTTCCAGTTTATTTTTGCTGATTAATTATTTAGTAATTAAAAAAATTTTTAACGAAAAAACCGCTCTTTTTTCAAGCTTTTTATTGGCTTTTTCTTATGTTTTAATTGATCTATCGCGCTTTTCTTGGAATCCTAATCTCTTACCTTTGTTTTCATTTTTAACGATCTATTTTCTATATCAAAGTCTAAAAACTAATAAGTGGTACTATTATTGTTTGACCGGCGCTTTTTTATCTTTTTCAATTCAACTTCATTACTTGGCTTTATCACTAGGACTGCCAATTAGTATTATCTTACTCATTTATTTTTTAAAAAATTTTAAAAATTTTAAAAAAAATATTGTTAATTATTCATTATTCATTATTAATTTTTCATTTTTTATATCGCCTTTAATTATTTTTGATCTACGCCATAATTTTTTAAATTACAAAAATTTAATCTCACTTTTGCAAACCTCATCAACTCAAAAACCAAATCTTTTTCAAAATTTTTTAGAAACTTTTTCTTATCTTAATTTTTATATCTTTAATTATCAATTTAGTAAATTAATTAATATTATTTTACTTCTGGCAATTATAATCTCATTTGCTTCTTATTTTATGCGCAAAAAAGATAATTTTTTTTATCTTCATTTTATTTTTTTAAGTATGCTTTTATTTTTATCTTTATATTCTGGCCCAAAACATCCCCATTATTTAGGAGTCCTTTATCCATTTTATCTTCTTCTAATTTCTCAGTATTTAAGTTTTTTTGGTAAAAGTTTTTTTGAAAAAATTATTGTATTTTTGTTTCTTTTAGCTTTTGTTTTTTTGAATAATCAAAGATATAGTTTTCTTTATTTTAAAGGAGGAAATCAGATACAGCATGCAAAAAAAGTAGCTAAATTTTTAAAAGAAAAAATCAACAATCAACCATTTAACATTGCCACCTGGCCAGTTGAATTTACTGAGGATAGTTATTTATATTTTTTAGAATTAGAAGGTTTGCGCCCAGCTGATCGCCAAAAAGTAGAAATTACTGATCAAATGTTTGTCTTGTGTAATAAAGAACCATGTCAAATAATAAATTCTCCTTCATGGAATATCTCTATGTTTGGTAAAGCAA
>JBNASR010000014.1:10070-12842 GCA_049717425.1 Microgenomates group bacterium
CTAATCAATGGCAAATCGACAATGTTAAAATATATAAATTAACGCGATAGTGTCATTTAAGATAAAAATTAATATATTTTTTTATGAAAATTTCTCTTATCATCCCTTGTTACAATGAAGAACTAAATATTCAAAAAGGTGTTTTAGATAAAATTGGCAATTACACCAAAAATAATGATCTTTTTTTGGAAGTGATAATAAGCGATGATGGCTCAACTGATAAAACTAAAAAAATCATTAAAGAAAAATATCTTAGTATTTTTCCTAAATTTAAGCTTTTGGAAAATAAACATCAAGGCAAAGCCTACGCAATTATCTCAGGAATTAAAAATGCTCAAGGTGATTGGGTGATGTTTGCTGATATTGATTTGGCAACACCAATTGAGGAGGCAGATAAATTAATTAATTTTGCTTATAAAAATTATCAAATCATTATTGGCTCACGCAATACTCATCGTCAAGGTGCGCCATTAATACGAAAAATTATGGCAAAAGGATTTATTATTATCCGCAATCTTTTAATTGGTCTTAAAGGTATTAAAGATACTCAATGTGGTTTTAAACTTTTTGAAAAAAAAGCAGCTTTAAAAATTATTAATAATTTAAAAGTTTTTGGTCAAAAAAGAAAAGTTAAGGGCTCATCAGTCTCAGCTGGGTTTGACTTGGAATTTTTATTTTTAGCAAAAAAGTATGGTTTTATGATTAAAGAAGTTCCGGTCATTTGGCGTCATGTTGAAACAAAAAATGTTAATTTCTTAAAAGACTCAATTGAAACTCTCATTGACATCTTTAAAATTCTCTATTATCACAAAATAAAAAAATGAAAAAAATTTTATCAATAATCCTTATTATTTTTTTAACTGCTTTTTTAATTTTTTTTCAAAAAAACCAAATCCCAAAAAACTTGACATTTGATGAGGTTGAGTTTGCTAAATTAGCTTTATCTCTTGAAAAACAACCCTACACACCTTATTCTCCACTGGCAACTGGTCACTCAACTTTTTATTTTTATATATTACTTTTTTCTTTAAAAATTTTTGGCATTAACACTTTTGCTTTAAGACTTCCAAGCGCTATTTTTGCTATATTAAGCTCTTTGATTTTTTTTCTTATTTTAAAAAAAATCAATCAAAAATTTAGTTTTTTAGCCATTATCATTTTTATTACTTCCCGCTGGTTTATAAATTTTTCTCGATTCTCTTTTGAAGCAACTTTTTTACTTTTTTTGGAATTAACCTCGATTTTTTTTCTTTTAAAAAATTATCAACAAAACAAAAATTTTTCTTTTAAAAATATTGATTTAATTTTATCAGGCCTTTTTGCTGGACTAGCTTTTAATTCCTACACTCCAGGCCGAATCTTTTTTATAGTTCCTTTATCAATTATTCTTTTTCATTTAATTAAAAACAAACAATTTAATAATTTAACAAACTTAACAATTAAACAATTATTATATTTTTTAGTTCCTTTTGTGATAATAATTACTCCCTTAACTTTATATCTTTTAAAAAATCAAGATACTCGAGTTGATCAGTTATTTTTTTGGAAAAATCACCAGATGTCAATTAATGAAAAAATTACAGGCACTTTAGAAAATATTAAATCAACTGCCTTGATGTTTTTTTTCAAAGGTGATTTAAATGGTCGCCACAACTATCCAGGGAAACCCGCTCTAAATCCGATTTTGGCAGGATTAATGATTTTTGGATTTTTTATCTCTTTAAAAAAATTTTTAAAAACAAAAGATTTTTTTTCATTTATTTTTATATTTTATTTTTTTGTTTCAATCTTTCCATCGCTTCCTATTTATCCATGGGAAAATCCCAGTATGCTTCGCACCTTTACTACTTTACCGTCAATTATTTTTTTTGTTATTCAGGCAATAGAATTTTTAAATAATTTTTTAATTGGAAAAAAACTTTCTCAAAATCTAGTTTTTTTTATTTTTTATTTATTAATACTTTTTTCTTCCTTTTATGAGCTGCGAACTTATTTTAAATATCAAGCAATTGTCTTTGATAGCGCCTTTGAGGTAAAATATCCCTTGGAAAAAGCCATAAAAATCAAACTAAATCACTAAAATATGAAGTTATTTAAAAAAATATTTTTCAATCAATATTTTTTTATTGTCTTTGTCTTTTTTTTGACTTTTTTTTTGCGCTTTTTTGATCTGCCAAGATTTATTTCTTATCATCAAGATCAAGTTAGGGATCTTTTGTATGTTAAAAAACATTTTGACAATCATCAAATCATTCTTTTGGGTCCAAAAGCCTCTGTTGGCAACTTTTATCTTCCGCCTTTTTGGTATTATCTGATGACTATTGCTTATTTTTTTTCACCTTCACCTTTAGCGCCAGCTTTTATGGTAGTTATTTTAAATAGTCTGACTGTTGTTTTTATCTATATTTTTGCTAAAAAATTCTTTGATCAAAAAACGGCTATTTTTTCTTCTCTTCTTTATGCTGTCTCGCCAATATCTATTGAATATTCTCGTTTTGCTTGGAATCCAAATCTCATCCCTTTTTTCACAATTTTGACTTTATATTTTTTGTTTTTGTATTTGTTTGAAAAAAATAATTTATTATATTTTGTATTAGGAGTAATTTTTGCAAATTTATCTCTTCAACTTCACTATCAAGGATTTATTATTTTTTCATTTTATTTTTTAGCTATTTTATTATTTAAAAAATTAGATTTAAAAAAGCTTTTTCTTTATATATTTCTTAATTTAATTTTAGTTTTACCGTTTTTAATTTACGAATTTCGATATAA
>JBNASR010000015.1:0-12652 GCA_049717425.1 Microgenomates group bacterium
GTAGATTCATTTGTAGTTTGTAATTTGGAGTTTGTAAATTTTTCAAAATATGTTTGTTTGTATTTTTTTGGATTATTCCAAAGGTCCAAAAGCATTGAGGGCCAAGGAGTTTTTAGGACAAGATATCCTTGTTTGTTAGGTCCAACTGAATTACCATTTTCATCAACAACATCAGCAATAACTCCAAAAAATGGCTTATTACAGCTTCCAGGCTTAAGAGGAGTTGAAGGTAAGGGTGTCAGGATATGCATTCCAGTCTCAGTCTGCCACCAAGTGTCCATAATTGGTATTTTTTCACGTCCAATATTTTTGTAAAACCAAAGCCAAGCCTCAGGATTGATTGGCTCGCCAACTGAGCCTAAGATCCGTAGTGAGGAAAAAGAATACTTTTTTATTGGTTCCTCTCCATAGCGCATCAGCGCTCTTATGGCGGTTGGCGCTGTATAAAAATGAGTGATTTTAAAGCGATCAATTAGTCTCCACCATACCTCAATATCAGGGTAATCAGGTGTGCCCTCATAAACAAAAGTAGTGATACCATTTAAAAGTGGCCCATAAAGAATATATGAGTGACCAGTGATCCAGCCAGCATCAGCTGTTGACCAAAAAATTTCATCACCTTTTATATCAAAAACATACTTCATTGTCGCATAAACGCCTACCATATAACCGCCGTGGGAGTGGACAACACCTTTTGGTTTGCCAGTTGAGCCAGAAGTATACAGAATAAAAGATGGATCATTAGAGTTCAAAATCGCAGTTGAGCAGATTGTGTCTTGCTTGGCAATTAAATCATCATAAAAAATTTCATTAGCCAATAAATTATTTAAATCATAATAACTGTTTTTTGGTTGTCTTTTGATAACAATTACTTTTTCAACAAAAGAAAAATCTTTTATTGCTTCTCTGACATTTTTTACTGGCGTTAGAATTTTATCTTTGTAAGGATAAAAATTAGTAGTTATAACTATTTTAGCCTGAGCATCCTCAATCCTATTTTTTAAAGCATCAGTTGAAAATCCAGAGTAAACAACAGAGTGCAAAGCGCCAATTTTTGCGCAAGCAAGCATTGAGATAAATTGCTCAGGAATCCGGGGAAGATAAATGATCACTCGATCACCTTTTTTTACTCCTAAAGATTTTAAACCATTAGCTAAGCGGCAAACTTCCACATTAAGTTGTTTATAAGTAAAAGTACGGACGGAAAAATCAGCTGAGTTTTTGTCTTCAGGTTGGCCCACCCAGATTAAAGCTAGTTTATTGGCTATTTCTGTTTTTTGCCAGCGATCTAAAGCATTGTAGACGAGATTAGTTTCAGCGCCGATAAACCAGCGAGCATAAGGATACTGCCAGTCAACTACTTTTTCCCAAGATCTAAACCAAAAAAGTTCACTGGCAATCTGTTGCCAAAACTCTTCTAAATGATCAATCGAGTGATCATATAGACTTTGATAATCCTTAATAAGAGCCTTTTCAATCACCTCTTTTTTTGGCAAGATCATAGTTTAATTATTTTAAAAAATATTAAGAAAGTCAACGACAAAAAACTAATATTGATTTTTTGGTTTTTAAAAACTATCATCAATTTATGGAGATAAAAAAGTTAGAAAAAATCGCTAAACTACTTCGTTACTATGTTTTAATCTCAACCACTCAAGCTGGCAGTGGTCATCCAACTTCTTGTTTATCAGCGGTTGAGCTTTTGACAACTCTTTTTTTTGCTGGATTTTTTAGGCAAGATTTAGAAAATCCTAAAGCGATTTATAACGATCGTTTTATTTTATCCAAAGGTCATGCAGCGCCACTTTTGTATTCAATCTATATCGTAGCTGAAGTTTTAAAAAAAGAACAATTATTAAGTTTGCGTCAGTTTAGATCAATTTTAGAGGGCCATCCAACGCCAAGATTTAACTTTGCCGATGTGGCAACAGGTAGCTTAGGTCAAGGACTGTCAATTGGTTTGGGAATGGCTTTGGGAATGAGATTAAAATTTAAAAATCAGAAAATAAAAAGATTACCAAAAGTATATGTGTTAATGGGTGATTCAGAGCTAGCTGAGGGACAAGTTTGGGAGGCAGTTCAACTTTCAAGTTTTTATCACGTCAGTAATCTTATTGCTTTAGTTGATATTAACCGTTTAGGTCAAAACGGTCAAACAATGTTAGGTTGGCAGATTGATGAGTATAAGAGGCGATTTGAAAGTTTTGGTTGGCAGGTTTATAAATTAACAGACGGGCATAATTTAAATGAGATAAAAAATGTTTTTCAAAAAATTGAAACTGATAAAAGTGGTAAACCAAAGGTAATTTTGGCAAAAACAGTCAAAGGTAAAGGAGTTGAGTTTTTAGAAAATCAAGAAGGTTGGCATGGAAAAGCACTAAACAAAGATCAATTGAGTCAAGCTTTAAAACAATTAGGTAATGTTGATTTTAATATTAAAGCACAAATTAAAAAACCAGACAAAATTATTTTTGAAAAAAAATTTTTAGACAAAAAAATAATTTCAGTGATTGAAAAACTAGAAAAATTAACTGGTGACAAAAATAACGACAGTAAAAAAACATTTTCAACAAGAGAAAGCTACGGTCGTGAGTTAACAAAATTAGGTGAAGTTGATGCGGAAGTAGTTGTTTTAGATGCAGAAACAGGTAACTCTACTTATCATAATTATTTTAAAGAAAAATTTTCCGATCGTTTTTTTCAGATATATATAGCTGAACAAAATATGGTGTCAATAGGACTGGGATTATCTAAGTTAGGTTTTAAAGTTTATCTGTCAACTTTTGCCGCTTTTTTGACACGAGCTTTTGATCAGTTAAGAATGGCAGGTTACAGTGATGCTAATTTAAAAGTGGTTGGATCTCATGCTGGTGTCTCAATTGGCCAAGATGGCGCTTCACAAATGGGGCTTGAGGACTTGGCAATGTTTAACTCAATTTTAAAAACAAAGATATTTTATCCGTCTGACAAAACTTCAACAGAAAAGTTAACAAGATTAGCCAATGATCTTGATGGTATAGTTTATCTGAGGCTAACCAGATCAGAAACACCAATGATCTATGATGAAAAAGAAGAATTTGTTGTTGGCGGTTGTAAAGTTCATTATTCAAAGACAAAATCAACAAACGTTAAAAAAATCTTAATTATTGCTGCTGGCATCACTCTTTTTGAAGCTTTAAAAGCCCAAGAAATTTTAACAAAACAAAACTATGAAGTAATTGTTATTGATCTATATTCAGTTAAGCCTTTTGATGAAAAAACCTTATTATCTTTAATTAAAAAATATACAAACGTGATTGTAGTTGAAGATCATTATCCAATAGGTGGTCTTGGCAGTGTCATTGAAAAGTTTATTTTGGAAAAAAATATTCAAGTAAAAAACTATCTTCATCTAGCTTGCAAAAAAATTCCTATGTCAGGGAAGCCAGAAGAGTTATTGAATTATGAGGAGATTGATTACAAAAGCATTGTTGATAAAGTGAAAAAAATTGTATAATTTATTTATGACAGTTGAGGAAAAATTAAATCTTATCAGGCAAGTTGGTGAGGAGATTGTCAAGGAGGATGAGCTTAAAGCTCTTTTGCAAAGTGAAAAAGAGCTTATTGCTTATGATGGTTTTGAGCCCTCAGGTCAAATTCATATTGCCCAAGGTTTGCTTCGAGCCATAAATGTTAACAAAATGACAAAAGCTGGAGTCCGTTTTAAGATGTTGGTGGCTGACTGGCATGCAATGGCTAATAATAAAATGGGTGGAGATTTAGAGAAAATTCAGACAGTTGGCCGCTACTTTATTGAGGTTTGGAAAGCCTCTGGAATGGATTTGTCAAAAGTTGAGTTTGTTTGGGCATCAGACTTAGTCAAAGATCCAAAATACTGGGAGTTGGTGATAAAAGCAGGCCGGTCTAATGCTTTGCGCCGCTTTATCCGCACGGCTGAGATAATGGGTCGGGAAGAGTCACTTGATAAACTAACCGGGGCAATGATTATTTACTCTTGTATGCAAGTGGCTGATATTTTTTATTTGGGAGCCAAAATTTGCCAGTTGGGGATGGATCAGCGCAAGGTGAATATGTTGGCGCGAGAGATTGGGCCGATGTTGGGATTTTGGAAGCCAGTGGTTGTTTCTCATCATATGCTGATGGGGTTATTGCAAAAATCAAAAGTTAACAGTCAAAAATCAAAAATTGAAAAAACAATTGAGCTTAAGATGTCAAAGTCAATTCCTGATTCAGCCATTTTTATGACAGATACTAAAGAGGATGTTGAGCGAAAAATTAATAAAGCTTATTGTCCTGAAGGAGTAGTTGAGGATAATCCGATTTTGGAATACTATAGATACATTATTTTTGAAAGTTTTGATCGATTAGGAATTGATAGATTGATAATTGAACGTCCGCAAAAATTTGGTGGAAATGTGTTTTTTACTTCCTATCAAGAATTAGAAAAAGCATTTGCTAACAAAGAAATTCACCCAATGGATTTAAAATTGACGCTTGCAAAGTTATTAAATCAACTTCTTGATCCAGTCAGGCGTCATTTTGAGGAAAATAATCAAGCAAAAGCACTTCTTGAAAAAGTCAAAAATTTTCAGATAACTAGATAAATCATTCTAACAAACAATCAACCTTATTTTTTATTATTTTATGTATTTAAATTTTTATGATAAATTTAAAATATGGAGATAGTTTTTTTATTTTTTAAAACCATTGTTTATATTATTTGTTTTTTTATTTTATGGAAAAGTGCTGGAAAGATCGTTGAGATTATTGAGAAGATGGCTAAAAAAATCGGCTTTTCTTCATTTGCTTTGTCTTTTTTTGTTTTAGGGATTTTAACCTCAATTCCAGAGTTTGCTGTTGGTCTAAACTCAATCATCAAAAAAACCCCAGATATCTTTGTTGGTAATCTTATTGGTGCTTCATTTTATCTTTTTACAATTGTGATCCCGCTTTTGGCAGTTTTTGGTAGTGGAGTAAAGATGGTTCATGAGTTAAATTATAAAGATATGATTTTTGCTTTGATCGTTGTTTTAGCGCCAATTTTTTTAATTGCTGATAATGTCTTGACTCGGACTGAGGGAGTTTTCTTGATTTTGCTTTACTTAATATTGTTTTATTTTATAGAAAAGAAAAAAGCTCTTCATGTATCTATTCATGACTTATCAGTAAAAAAAGTGGCTCATTTTTTTGAGATTGTTTTTGAGTTAATCGTTCATTTAGCAATTATTTTTGTCGTTAGTAATTTTATTGTTAATCAAACAATCGAATATGCCAAATTATTTAATTTGCCGCTTTTTGTTGTCAGTGTTATAATTTTGGCTTTGGGAACAAATTTGCCTGAGATAAGTTTGGCAATAAGATCAATTTTTTTAGGTAAAAAAGAAGTAGCTTTGGGAGATTACCTTGGTAGTGCCGCTGCAAATACTTTGATTTTCGGGGTTTTGGCACTTTTAAATGGCGCAAGAATTCATATTGAAAATTATTCATTAAAAACTTTAATCATTAATCTTTTTGGACTGGGAGTTTTTTATCTTTTTTCTCAATCAAAAAAAGAGATTTCCAAAAAAGAAGGTCAGATTTTGCTTTTGATTGCTTTTCTTTTTATTCTAGTTGAAGTTTTGTTTCAGTAAAATTTAGTTTGATGAAATACCAAACCGCTTTGATTGTTGGTCGGCCTCAGTCTTTTAAACAAAAAAAAGATTATCGTTTGATTGTCAATAATTTTTTCAAAAACTCCGAAAATCTGGTTTTGCCTGAGACACTTAGAGATGATTTGCGAAAACCTTTGGGAAAAGTCTTTAAAAAAATATCAGAAATTAAAAAATTTTATCTTACTTTAAAATTTTCCAAAATAATTACTGTTGGTGATATCGTTTCTTTTTATTTTTTAAAAAACAAAATTTTTCCTGATATTTTAATCTATGATTTGAAAACAAGAAGAGGGTCGGTTGGTGATGAAATTAAAAAAACTTTTGAGTTTTATCAGCAAAATAATTTTTATCAGTTTCCAGAAAAAACTGTTAATCAACAAGGAAAAATTAGCTTTCAAGCTTTTTTAACAATAAAAAACAATATTCAAAAAATTTTAACAGAAAATAAAAAACAGATGATATATGTTGAAGGAGAGGAGGATTTGTTGGCATTGCCGGTGATTTTGTTGATGCCTTTAAATTCTTTGGTTTTTTATGGGCATTTTCAATTGGGAATAATTGGGGTCTTAGTTGATGACAAAATTAAAAACAGAGTTTTAATGATTTTGAAAAAATTTAGAATTTGCTAAATTGATATTTTGAGTGTTATTCTTTTGCGCAATGGTCGGTTTAAAAAGCTTAAGGTGAAGGGCAAGGCTTGAAATAAAGCCAAAATTTGTTAAAATATTCGCTAAAATGTCAAAAAAAGAAACTGAATTTTTGATAATTGCTCCAAGCTGTTGGCGATGGCGATCCTATTTCAGGAGTAAGTATTGCTAAATTAATTGGCGCTTCCATGCAAATTTTTGATGTATTACCTCAACAAGCAAGAATAAAAAATGAGCAGATTAACCCCAACTCATTAACCTCTGAAGAATTAGAAAATTATGATCAACAAAGAGCTGGTTTAGTAGGTATGGTTTATGGAGTAATGACTCTTGGTCAATTTTTAATCGAGCAAAGAGGTAGATTTTCTCGTTTAGCAGATGTTGGTATCTTTGTTCAAGAGCATTTGTTGTCAATGACTCCTAATTGGCTATTGCGAAGATGGTTTCCAAAAGGTGTGTTTTTAGCTGTGTCAGATGTTGAACCAAAAGATAGCGGAATTAAAGTTTTAGAAGAAAAAAAGGTGTTGTGGTGCCAATTGTTTGGAATCGACAAGCTTTTGCTAATCTTAAAGGTCAACAAGGTTTAAGACCAGTTTTAGCGGCTCCATTTTTGCCTGAGGGTTTGTCGGAGAAGTTGATTTTGCAGGAAAAAGTTTAAAAGAAAAAATTGTCGTTAAATCTTCAGGATTAGGAATACCAGAGGAATGGATTCAAAAATAAAGCAATATGTTAAAGATCAAAATTTAGATTTAGAGATTTGGTTGCCAGATAGAAAAATTACAATTGTAGATGATTAAGAAAATATAGAAGAATTTGGTAAAGAAATGAGTTTAGAAGATTATGGAAAGAAATTTTATCAATCATTGGCAGATGAGCCGCCAAAATTTTAGTTTCTTATCTTTCAGAGATGGTCCAGGTGGCGGCATGGATGAGAAGCCGAGGTTGGCAAGGAAATTTTTTGACCTTGCCGCCAAGCGCTACTCATAAAAATAATAATCTTTAATGGGCAAAAGAGTTTTTACAAGCAAAGGAAATTGATTTTGATCCAAACTCTAATCCGTTTTCTTATCAAGAAATTAGTAGAGAAAATATTGAGAGATCAAAAGAGCAATTAAGTAGATTACCTTTAAAAGAAATAATTAATCATTTGAAAACAACTAATTTATTTGCTAATTCAAGACATCCATGGATAAACAGGTATGATGGCCAAGAAAGAAATTACAGTAACGAAATAATAAATCAATTATTAGTTAAATATCTAAAAAAAGAATTTAATGAATTTGATTTTTTTATCTAAATCCAGAAGAACAAGTAAGATTTATAGAATTGCTGACTTATTTTGACAAGATTAAAGATAATAATTTAATTTTTAAGTTCAACTGCTTATTATTAAAAAAATTAACAGTTTTGGGAAAAGTTAATTTTTTCGGCCAATTAAAAACTTTAACAGAGAGAGATTTTTATCAAATAATTTTCGATGGATTAGCTGGTAAATTTGACAAAAAAGATCAAACTAAAAAATGGCGAGATGTTTTTGAGTTTGGGTTTGCAAAAAATTTATTTGAATTAAGCGATCAATTTTTTGATTTTTTTTGAAAAAAATTTTGATTTTATAAGGGGTTTTTATAAAAATTCACAAGGAGAGTATTATAAAAGAAAAGTTAATGAAGGGTTATACCTTCGTCATATTTTGCGAACCATAGTCAATGCAGATTTATTATATCAGCAATTAAAAAATAGGGAAGATTTTCCTGAAGATTTTGATTATCAGATTTTGTTTATGGTTTCTGCTTTACATGATGTCATTGAGATTAGTCAAAAAGGAGATGAGTTAAATAAAAAAGATTTAACAGAAAGACTTATGGAAATTGGATTTGAGCAAGAAAAAGCAGAAAAAATCTATAAATTAGTTTAGTTTATAACTCCACCAACAAAAAATAAGAATCAATCATATTTTATAACAAAAAATATGATTTTGATAGTATTTGGGAGGGGGAAGAATTAGATGAGGAAAATAAAAAATGGTGGGAAGAAAATAAGTGGTTTTTAAGAATTATTAAAGCCGCTGATGTTATGATTAATTTAGAAGAAACAGTTGGTGATCTGCAAAAAGGTAGGGAAGATGGAAAAATGGCAAGATCACTTAAAGAAAGATATCAAGTTTTTGCATATCGAGTAGAGAGAAAATTATGGAAAAATTTGGATCTTTAACTTTGTTAAAAAATACAAACAATCTTATTAAAGAATTACAAAAAGATTTATAACTTTACCATCTTAAAGCGATCGTAAAAGGATGGTAAAAGTACGGATATGAATAATAATATAAATGAATGCGAATAAAAAATTTAAAATAAAATCCACAAATATAACGTGTTTTTAGTTATAATAAAAAGTAAACACTTGTATGAAAATTTATAAAAAAGCTGGATTTCTAGAAAGATTTATTGCTTACTTAATAGATATAATTATCGTTCTTCAGGTTATTTTTCTTTTTAAATCATTATTATCAATTAACTTTGACAGATTATTAATTATTCTTTTGGTTATTGCTTATAATACTTTTTTTTTATGGACTCAAAGTACAACAATTGGAAAAAAAATTTTAAGAATAAAAGTAGTTGATGAAAATTATAATGTCTTAACTTTTAGGAAAGCTTTAATTAGAGAGTTATCTAAAATTATCAGTGAATTAATTTTTTATATTGGTTTTTTATGGGTTTTAATAGATAAGAAAAAACAAGCTTGGCATGATAAAATAGCAAAAACTTTTACTGTTAAGATTAATAAAGATGGTAATTTAATCCCAATAGAAACAGAGGAAAATGTGAGTTTGAGTAGAAAAATATTTTTTGTTTTAATTTGTTTGATTCAATTGTTATTGGCATTGATTTCTTTGGGTTCTCTTTTGATTTATCCAGTGCAAATTAAAGGTAATGCAATGGAGCCTAGTTATAAAAATGGTCAATATTATATAACTAATAAAATAATTTATAAACTCAAAAAACCTCAAAAAGGTGATGTAATTATTTTTTCGTCTCCTAAAAACCCTAATATAAAATATATAAAAAGAATAATTGGATTACCAGGTGATGAGGTCAGGATTTATCAAGGTAAAGTATATATTAATAATACTTTATTAAATGAAGATTATCTTCAGCCTAATACAACTACTAAAACTTGGGAAAGTGGTTTTATAAAAGAAGGAATTTCTGTGATTGTTCCTAATAATCAATACTTTGTTTTAGGTGATAATCGATCCTATAGATCTGATTCTCGAGAATGGGGTTTTGTTAAGGAAAAAGATATTATCGGCAAAGTATGGTTTTGTTTTTATGGTTGTTTTTAATTATTAGATATCAGACGGTATTAATTCCTAAGTTCACGTGTTAAAATATTTACAATCAACAATTATTAAATATAGGGTAATACCTTATTCTTAAATTTATCTTTAAGTTTTCCAAACTTTTTTTGATATTTTTTTAATTTATCAAAAGACATAATCGGTTTGGATTTTTTCATCATAATTACCTCAGCAATTTTAACTAAATTTTCGCTAAATCACAATTAATATATTAAATTTTAAAAATTTTTTTAGGTATAACTTACCTTAATAAAATAAAGTTCCTTTTTATTCTTTTAAGATATAAATTTATTCAATTTTTAAATTTTATTATTATATTTCTTACTCTTGTTATCGGAAATTTTTTGAGTTAAAATAAAAAAATATGATAAAATATCAACCAAAAGAGTTTGAAGAAAAATGGCAGAAAAAGTGGGAGGAGGAGAAAGTTTATAAAACTCATCAATCTGACCAATCGCTAATCTCCAAACAAAAACAATATGTTTTGTCAATGTTTCCTTATCCCTCAGGCGCTGGTTTGCATGTAGGACACGTTCGTATTTATACTGGCACTGATGTTTTAGCGAGATTTTTCCGAATGAATGGATACTTGGTTCTTCACCCAATGGGTTTTGATGCTTTTGGACTACCTGCAGAAAATGCTGCCATCAAAGCCAAAACCAATCCAATGGATTTAGTGCCAAAAAATATTGCTAATTTTTCTCGTCAGATGAGGATGCTTGGCTTTTCCTATGATTGGGATAAAGAGTTTTCCACCACTGATCCAGAGTATTACAAATGGACACAATGGCTTTTTATCCAGTTTTTTAAAATGGGGCTTTTGTACAAAAAAGAGATGCCGATTTATTACTGTCCTTCTTGTAAAACTGGTTTAGCTGAGGAAGAGGTTTTGCCTAATAACACTCATGAAAGATGCGGAAAAGAAGTGGAGCGTCGGACTTTGCCTCAATGGGTTTTTCGCATTACTGCTTATGCTGATAGACTTTTGGAAGATCTAAAAGATCTTGATTGGCCAGTAGGGATTTTACAGATGCAAAAAAACTGGATTGGTAAAAGTGAAGGAGCAGAGATAAAGTTCAAAGTTAAAAGTGAAAAATTAAAAATTAATGAAGAAAAATATATCAAAGTTTTTACGACACGACCGGATACTTTGTATGGAGTGACAGCTTTGGTTGTTGCTCCAGAACATTGGTTGATTGAGGAAATTTTAAATCCCCTCCGATTCGAAGGACAGGCAAAATTCAAAATTCAAAAAGATAAACTTCAGGAGATTAAAAAGTATGTTGAGGCAGCTAAAAAGAAAATGGATCTGGCGCGTACTGATTTAGCTAAAGAAAAAACTGGTGTTGATACAGGAGTCAAAGCCATTCATCCTTTAACTGGTGAGGAAATTCCCATATGGGTGTCTGATTATGTCTTGGGTTGGTATGGCAAGGGAGCAGTGATGGTGGTGCCGGCCCATGATGAGCGAGATTTTGAGTTTGCTAAAAAATTTAATTTACCGATTAAAAAAGTGATTGAACCAAGTCAAAAATCAAAAATCAAAAATCAAAAGTCGGATAAAGCTTTTACTGAATATGGAGTTTTGATAAATTCTGGAGAGTTTACTGGTCTGACATCGCAACAGGCAATTAAAAAAATTACCGAAAAATTACAGTCGTTAAATTTAGGTCAAAAAGCAGTCGAGTATAAGCTGAGAGATTGGATTTTTTCTCGTCAGAGATATTGGGGCGAACCAATTCCAATGGTATATTGTCAAAATTGTGCTGATAAAAAAATTAATTTTTGGAATACAGAGGAAGGAAAAAGATTTTTAAATTTATCAAAAACTAAAGATTTAAAATTAGAAACTAATAATTTATATGGTTGGTTTCCTCTTGAGGAAAAAGATTTACCCTTAAGACTTCCATATATTTCCTCATATGAACCAACTGAGACAGGTGAGTCGCCACTTTCAAAAATTGATAATTTTGTAAAAACGACCTGTCCAAATTGTGGAGGTCCAGCCAAAAGAGAGACTGATACAATGCCTAATTGGGCAGGATCTTGCTGGTATTTTTTAGCATTTCCTTTTTGGGATAAATTCAGCGATCAAAATTTTCTAGCGAGTGAACTCGCCTCCCAGCATTTGTCGGGAGCAGTCGCTTCTTATTCATCCTCGGAATCCGAGGTTTCACTTCGTCGCTCCTTGGCTCAAACATCCACTCGCCAGGAAAATTTTGAATCTCTTTTAAAAACCTGGCAATCTCATAACAAAATAATGAAGCAATGGCTTCCTGTTGATTGGTATTTAGGTGGGGCTGAGCATGCGGTTCTTCATCTTTTGTATGCTCGTTTTTGGGTAAAAGCTCTATATGATTTAGGACTTTTGGATTTTAAAGAGCCATTTTTGCGGTTGCGCAATGTTGGTATGGTTTTGGCTGAGGATAATCGGAAGATGAGCAAGTCTTTTGGCAATGTCATCAATCCTGATGATGTGGTTGAGGAGTATGGCGCTGATGCTTTGCGGCTTTATGAGATGTTTATGGCGCCTTTTAATGCTGAGATTGCCTGGTCAACTAAATCGCTTCAAGGAGCTTATCGATTTTTAAAGCGGGTCTGGGAGATTTATCAAAAATTAAAAGTTGAAAATCAAAAATTAAAAATTAAGGAAGATAAAGAGTTGGTTTCAAAATTAAACAAAACCATAAAAAAAGTAACTCAAGATATTCAGGAAACAAAGTTTAATACAGCAATCGCCTCAATGATGGAGTTTGTTAATGCCTGGGAGGAAAAGATGACAAAATCACAAACTCAAAATCAAGTTTTATCTACAGAAAACGCAAAAAAATTTTTACAGATTTTAGCGCCTTTTGCGCCTTTTATGACTGAGGAAATTTGGCGGGAAGTATTTGAAGAAAAAACATCAATTCATCTATCCTCTTGGCCAAAAGCACAGGAAGTTGAGGATGAGGAGGTGGTCATTCCCGTTCAAGTTGACGGAAAACTAAGAG
>JBNASR010000016.1:0-3188 GCA_049717425.1 Microgenomates group bacterium
TAACTTCCTTAATTAAAAAAATTGTTTCGGTACCAATTTTTATTTGTTTAAGATTTTTCTCTGTAGCGAGATTAAAATCATCCGGATAACCAACAACAACATATTTATTTTTTTCTTTAATTGGCCAAAGTTCAAAATAAAATTTATTAAATTCATTGATTTGGCCAAAACCATATTCGTCAGGTGAAGATAATTTAGCTATTTTTTGATATTTTTCAGGCGGATATTTTAAATAAAAAAGTAAAAAAATATATGGTTGACCATTTTTTTTAGTAATATAAAATCTATCAAAATTTTGATAATTTTCTTTTATATATTGAGTTAATTCTTTATATCCAGCCTGCCAACTGCGGATGACAATAGCTCTTTTTGGATAATGATAAAAATAAAATTCCCAGCTATAAAATAAAAATATTAAATATAAAATCGAAATTAATAGAGAAAAAAAATAATTTTTTTGCCGAAGAAAATTATAAAAACCATAAGCGCTTATAATCAAAATAGGAATGAAAATAAAAATAGTTCGAGTGATTGATTGTCCTGCCCATGTTAATGATCCACTCAGTGGCGCAAATAAAAAAATAGCTAAAATTAAATATCGCCATTTTTCCTTATTTTTAAAAAGATAATAAAGACCAATAAATAAAAAAAGATATTCGACATAAGTAATTGGCGAAATTCCAGGAAAACCAAAACGATAATTTTTATCACCTTCAATAACCAAAAACTGAGGAGAAAAATAAATCAGGTATTGATTGAGGATTTCTTTTAAACCAACAACTATTTCATTATAAAAAAATCTACTTTTTGCCTCATTTTGTAATTCTTTTGTTTTACTAATAAATCCTTGATTATTAAAAAATAAAAGATTAGTCACTCTTGTTGGTTTGTAATAAAAATCAGTAATTAAAAAAATAAAAATCGTTGTTAAAAACAATATCAAATGTTTTAAATTAAAAATTTTTTTATAAATAAAATAGATTATTGATAAAAGAAAAAAGCCTATCCAGAGTCGACTTGAATGATAGCCAAATAAAGTTAATAGGAAATTAATAATGAATAAAGGATAATAAATAATGGATTTTGATTTGATACTTTTGATAAAAAAGTAAAAACTAACAGTTAAAAAAAAAGCTGTAAGATAGCCTTCATGAGCTTGTTTGGCTAAAAGTTGAATTCCAGGCGAAAAGGCTACTAGAAAAGCACTGATTAAAGCGATAATTTTATTTTGAAAAAAATCATTGACTAATAAATAAACAATTATTGGAAATAAAAAAACAAATGGCAAATTAACTAAACGGATTGCCAATTCATTTAAACCTAGAAATTTAATCCAAGGAATAGCAAGATATGTTAGAAGGGGTAATTTATAGTCACCAAAAGAAACAAATCTTAAAGGTAGAAAATTTCCATATTGGTCTTTACCTGTTTTTAAAATTGAGTAAGCATCATAGGCGTTTGAGGCTTCATCAGCATTGAGAGGCATTTGATTAATCTTAAATAAAAATAAAAAAACACTTAAGATAGAAATTAGAAAAACAAGAATTATTGTTTTATCTTTTTTCATTATTAATAATGAAAATTATTTAAGATTTCTTTATCAGTTTTTTTAAACAATTTAATGGTTTTTTTTCTTTTTTTTAGAATTTGGGGTAATTTAATTAAGGCCTCAAAAAATCCTGGCCGAAAAATCTGTTTAGGTAGATTAAGAAGATGAGCAATTAAGAGATCTTTATCAGTTAAATTTTTCCAGTGAAAAAAAAGTTGATTGCGAAAAGCAGTTTTTAAAATTTTTTGTTGTTGAAAATATTTACCAATAGTTGATTCATGATGATGCTCAACTAAAATTGATGGATCAAAAATTATTTCATAACCGCTTTTCCAAGCTCGATATGAAAGATCAATATCTTCCCAGTAAAATGGATTAAATGCTTCATCAAGCATTCCAAGTTTTATGATAAGATCTCTTCTGAAAATTGAAGCACCACCATCAGCCCAAAAATTATAGGAAATTTTTGAAATTGAACTATTGCCAGCTTGATGATGGATAAATCCATTATGAAAATAACCGATATTAGTGCCAACAATTCGGCCATCTTTTTCCAACTGGGCAAAGCCAACGGCAAAAAGTTTTTTATTTTTTTTAAAATGATTAATTGATTTTTTAAAACTATCATCGCGCAAAACAACATCAGAGTTCATTAGAAAAACATATTTTTCTGTAGCTTTTTTAATACCTTTATTAACATTGCCGGCAAAACCTAAATTTTTTTTATTATTATATACTACCGCCGTTGACAAAATCTCTTTTGTTTTTTGAGTAATGTTTTCTTGAGGATAATCATTCATAATGATTATCTGACAACCTTCAAGATATTTTTTATTTAATTTAAGATAGCGAAAAAACATCTCATAATTTTTGTAAACCGGAATAATTACTGAGATAGGATATTTTTTCATAATTTAATAAATTATATCATCTGATTATTTAAAATGTGTTTTAAGAAATTTTTCTCTGGCATATCTTTAAAAAATAATTGTTTTAATAATCTAAAACGCTATTTTTGTAGGTTATCGCCTACTGATTTTAAATTTTCTCTTCATTAAGATACTCTCTATGAGAGGAAACTTTTATTACAAAAGATTGGGTGAAAACATTGTCAAGTACCGAAAAAAAAGAAATTTATCTCAACATGATCTCGCTAATCTATCTGATGTCGATCGCAGTTATTTAGCTGAAGTTGAAGAAGGAAAAGCTAATCCATCACTAAAATTTTTACAAAAAATTGCTAAAGGTTTAAGAATAAGTTTGGCGACTTTATTAAAAAATATTTAATTATTAGAGTAAATACTTTTTAATTTTATTCATAAACGTTAAATAATTATAGTTTTGTTTTATCAATAACTGCCCTTGATAAATAATTTTTTGTTGCCAGTCTTTATCGGTTTCAATTTTGATCATCAGTTCAATTAATTGTTTTTGATTATCAAATAAAAATCCATTAGTTTTATTGTTTATAATTATTTTTGGACCGCCAGAGTTGTGACAAAAAGTGATGCAGCCTGAGGCAATTGCCTCAAGGGGAGCAATACCAAAATGTTCAACTAATTCAGGATTTTTTTTCTCGTTAACTCCCAAACCAGTAAAATGCCAAAAATACTTAGCCTTTTGGTAAATTTCGATTAAT
>JBNASR010000016.1:3198-12261 GCA_049717425.1 Microgenomates group bacterium
ATTGCTTATCATTTATATTTGGTTTAAAAATTATTGATGTGTTTTTGTTGGCTAGTTTTTTTAGATGTTCAAAATAATTTTTATCTTCATTTTTTAAACCACCAGCAAGAATTAGTTTATATTCTTTAAATAAACGACCGTTTTTTTGGAGATTAATAAAAGTTTTAATAATTTCTTGATGATTTTTTTGATGTAAATGAGAAAAAAAGCGACCAACTGAAAGGATAATTTTTTCCTTTTTTTGACTATTACTTATAAACTTATTATCAATATAAGGTTCAATAGTGATTGATTTAATTCCCCATTTTTTTAACCAAACACTAGTAAAAGGAGAATTACTAATAAATTTAAAATTAAAAAGTTTTAATTTATTAATTAAATTAAGTTGATAAAGTTTTTTGTCCGGCACCATACAAAAAACAAAATTTTTCTTAGCTAAGGAAAAAAAGTAGCTACCATCAGTGACATAGAAAAAATAATCAAACGAAAAAAGATATTGGAATCTTTTTAAAAGACTAAGATTTTTAAAATTGCTTATCCAATTAATTTTTTTTAATTCTAAATTTGAAAATCTCTCCTCTATTTTTTTAGATAGATCATCATTCCAAAAAATATTTATTTCAACATCCTTATTTTCCTCCAAAATAATATTTGATAAAGTAGCAATAATTGATAATATATGTTTTTCACCACCACCTAAGGTATCTAAAAATGGATTATAAAGGCCGATTTTTATGAGTTTTTTCATATAAAAATAAATAGGTAATTGTTTTGGAAAAAGCCTGATAAATTGATTCTATTACACCAATTGTTCCATCTAAAAAACCAAAGTTTTTAATAAGTCTTCGATACAGTTCAGCGATAAATTTTCTAAAAAAAGTAAAAATGTTGGCTGTTTTTTTTGCTTGGTATAAAAGATCAGATTCAATATCTTCAAAAATAATTGTTTTATTTACCATATTTTCTATATCACCATGAAAAAAATGAAGGATTGGATTTTTTAAATAATCAATTTTACCCTTAATTACTGGGGTTGAATGAATCTGTTTAGGCCAAGAGATAAAATAATTTTTGTTAATTAGTCTTATTTGATAGTCTGGCCACCAGCCGCCAAATTTTAACCACTTTTTTTGAGCAAAAATATTTTTTCGAGGAATTTTATAGGCGCCAGTTTGGTTATTTTCTGATTTAATTTTTTGTTTGATTTCTTTTGCTAATTCTGGAGTAATTCTTTCATCAGCATCCAAAATTAGAACCCAGTCTGTTTTTGCCTGTTTTATGCCTTTTTCTCTAACTGTTTCAACAATTTTTGAGTTAGGATAAACAGGAATAACAATATTAGTAAGAATTTCAGCATTTTTGATTGATTGATTAATTTTTTTATTTTCTTTGGTAGTAAAAATTAAAGCTGAAATATTACACATATATACTTATATTTTAATTGATTTAATAATTTTATTTAATAAATTAGCTGAAAAAAAATAAAAATAGGGAAGTATTAAAATAAGATATCTACTATTAACAAAAGAATTGCTTATAAGAATAAAGTAAAAAAATATCCAGAATAGCAATATTGATTCTTGCTTTTTAATTATTTTTTTAAAATTCATAATTAAAAAAATAATAAATCCTGATAAAGATGATGGCCAAAGTAGTGAATAATGATTTTCGATTGAGATAAGCTTTTTATTATCCAAGTAGAACCTGCCCAAAAAAATTAATTTAAAAAATGAATCATTAAAAATAATGATGTCTTTTCTTCCTTGAATGTGAAAATTAAAAATAAATTTTTGCACTTTTAAGAAATCAACAATGTTTTTACCTTTTATAAAAAACTGAAAATAATTAACTATGTATATTAAAAAAGATAGGGTTAAGCTAAATAGATATTTTATTGATAGTTTATAATTTTTAAAAAACAAAAAAATAAATGAACTGACAATTATTGGTATTGCTATTAAAAAAAATTTAGTGCTAATAATTAAACCCAGAAAAACTTGAGCAAAAATTAAATTTTTAATACTTTGATTATGTGAGAAGTCAATAATTTGAATAAAATAAAAATTAAGAAATGCAAACATAAGAAGATCTAATAATGGACTAAAGTAATTGGCAACAAATAATGGTTCAAAAAATAATAACATTGAGGTCAAAAAAGCTATTATACTGCTTTTGATGATTTTTTTTGAGAGTAGATAAAATGAAAAAATTGCCAATATTCCGCTAATAAAAGAATAGTAATATTGGTTTTTTAAAAAAATAATTGATAAACCAATTAAGTTTTTTGCCAAAGGAGGGTGTTCGGGATTTAAAAGGGAAGGATCAGTACCATTAATATACTTATATCCGGCATAAGTATATAAAATATCATCTCCAATTGAGTTCTTGCTTTCTGGGATTACCCATTGAGAATTAAGATAAAGTTTTTCGTATTCTTTTTCATTGAAAGTGTAATTAGTTAAATAATCAAATTTGAATAATTTTTTAGATCGATTGAAGTTAATTATTATTAATGCTGCTAAAAAAATATATATTAACAGTCTTTTATAGTTGAAATATGATTTTATTTCTTTTCCCATATTTCAATATTACTGCCATTTTCAAAAGTAATTTTTTTTATTAACTTGGCATTCTTTAGAGTATTTTCTTGCCGCCATTTATCAACTCTAAACTGATAAGGTTCTTTATCAATGATAAAATAACAGCGATTTTTATAGAATTCTCCCTTTGGATATTTTATAGCTTCTATTTTGGCATAATAAGATAGCAAATATTGATAGGTATAGGGAATAACTGGGGGAGTATAGATGCGCAGGCAAAAATAGTCTTTTGATTCATTTTTCACAAAATAATTTATTATTTGATTATCAGCACGCAATCCCAAAAGAGGAATTTTTTTGTTCATTAATGAATTTTTAAAATTGATTAGATTATGAATAAAAAAAAATACAAGTAGTATGGTGATAATAAACTTTGTTAAATTATTTTTATTACTTAGAATCAATAAAATAATAAATAAATAAAAATATTGAATACCGTTTAAATAATATGGGTAAAAAGGGGTTTTTTTGTAAATGAGCGTTAAGATAAAGATTATTAATAAAGCTAACAAACTAAATTTTAACCAATTATTTTTAGTTTTTTTAAAATTGTTTGTGGTAATAAGAATAAAAGTTATTAATAAAAAAATAATTATCGATATTATTTTAAAATTAAAAATATCATTTAGGTAATTAAAAAATAGATTAAGTCTTTCACTAAAAATTTGTTGCCAACTAATTGATGGTTGATTTGTTGTTATTAGATATTTAATAAAGTTTTTAGTTTGTAAAAATTGATTTTTTATTTCAAATAAAATTCTTGGTATTGATGCTGGTATTAGTCCTAAGATGAAAAAATGAATTTTTTTAAAAAACTCTTTTTTTTCAATTAACAAAAAGGTGATAAATGTTGCTGGGATTAAAAATAATCCAAAAGCAAATTCTGATTCAAAAATAAATTCAGCAAAAAAAGCAGTTAAAAACAAATAAAGTCTTCTTTGATTATTGAGATATTGATATGAAAAATAAATGAATAATAAGATGAATAAAGAAGCTAAATGATCATTACTGGGCGAGAATGCTTCTGTAACAAAATATTTATTTGAAGAAACTATTAATAAAAATAACAAGGCGAGATTAGTATTAAAACTTTTTTTGATAAATATAAAAAACCACAAGATAAAAATTAAGTTAACAAAAAACAAAAAATAATAAAATCCAATCGGATTACCATTAAACAAAAGATAAGGAATTGCTAAAAAATAATATATCCAGACTCCATGAAAAATACCTTCAAGTCCTGTGGTTGGACCAATAAATGCTAATTTTTTATTCTCAACAATCTCTTTGACTTTTAAAAAGTCTCGACCCTGATCATATGTATAGGGAACAGTTTGATGAATAATTGGTACAATGCGAAAGTAAATATAAAAAAATAAAGTCAGAATAAACAAAATTTTTTGCCAAAGCTTCATTGTTTTTTAAATAAATAATTTTTTAATAAATGAAGTTTTGTTCGCCAAGGAGCATATTTTAGACCAAAAATTAATTGATTTTTTCTTTGATATTTTTGATGAAGAGTTGAGCCGCTACCGCCAGTTGACTGAGAGACTTTGTGATAAATAATTATTTTTGGATTATAGTAAAGATTAAAACCAGCTCTTTTGGCGCGTTCGCAAAAATCAGTATCCTCATAGTACAAAAAATATTTTTCATCCCAAAAACCAATTTTTTTAATAACTGCTTCATTAAAAAAAAGCAGACAACCAGTAATAAAATCAGTTTTTTCAAATTTATCGTATTGACCATTATCGACCTCATCAACGCCGCGATGAAAAACATAAGCGTGATTCCAGTCTATTTGTCCACCAGCATACCATAAAACTTTTCCCAAATCTTTTTTTTGATAGCGATTTTTATGATACTCGTAACCTGGAGCATAATATATTTTTCCGCCAAAGATATCAGCTTTTTCAAAAGTTTTTTCAGATTCTGTGGCAAAATTTTTATCAAAATAAATATCATTGTTGATGGCACAAAATTGTTTGATACCTTTTTTTAAAAAATATTTTGTTCCTTGGTTGATTCCAAAAGCATAGCCTTTATTAGGTAAAGAAACATTAATTATCTTCATTGGATATTTGCCAATTTTAAAATTTTCTTTTTTTGTTGAAAAATCAGCAATATAAACTTCTAATTTATTAGCGTTTTTTACTTTAGATAAAGATTCTAAAAAATCTGTAGTCATTTTGTATTGATTATAATTAACAGTTATAAGCCCAATCATGTTTTTAAAGAAGATTTTTAATGATTTTTTCTTTTAAACTTTTATTTTTTTTCCAGTGAAGTGTCTCTTTTAGAGCTTGTCTAAAAAAATAATCTGGTTGAACTTTTTCATTTGTTTTATATTGATTTGATTCTAAATAGTAAAAATAAACTAAAAAATAATAAAACATTTGCAGAAAAGAAAGAATAAAACCATGCAGGCCATCTTTGTATCCTTGAAAAGCAAAATAACGACTAATAAACTCATTTAAAGATTTTTTAATTGTTTGAGCAAAATTAAGTGATAAATTTTCATCAATCATTTGTTTTGCCTCTATTTTAGCATAACGTCTGGCTTTTTCTAAATACTCATCTAGGTTTTGATAATTATAGTGAATTAAAGCAAACTCTTCTTTGGCTGGTATTTCAAAACCTTGACCATTAACTTCAGGTTGTTGGTGAATTTTTTTTGGCCAAATGACTTTTTCTTTATTAAAAACTCTAATTTGATAATCAGGCCACCAGCGAGAATGTTGAATCCATTTTCCAAAGATGATATTTTTTCTTGGAATTTTAAAATAGTCATATTGAAAAAGTTTTTCTTTGATAGTTTGTTTTAGTTTGTTTGGTACTTCCTCATCTGGATCAAGAAAAAAAACATATTTAGTCTTAGCGTATTTTTTTGACTCTTCTCTTATAGCTTCAACATAAGGAATTTCTTTTCCAATTTTTATAATTCTTATTTTTTTATTTTTCAATAATTTTTTACTTAAATTATCATCTATTCCAATATCAACAATGATAATTTCTTTAACTAAATCTTCAACTGAAGAAATAGTTTTAAAAATTAGTGACGGATTATTTTTGACAACGATGATGGCGGTTAATTCATCCATAATTTTTTTATTTTTTCAAAAATATTAATTCTAAAAATTAAGGTTAAACTAGCAAGATAAATTATTATACTGCTTAAAATCAAAAGAGACAAATTCAAAAAATTATTATCTTTAAATGGTAAAAATTTTTGACTGATAAAAAAAATTAATGAGGAAATCAAAAAGGGATAAAAGTTTTTGATAAAAGAAAAATCAACAAATTTTTTGGTTGTCGCAAGGACAAAAATAAATGACGAGGACAAAATTATCAAAGTTATGGGAAAGCCAATGGCTCCAAATAATTTTATTAAAATTGGGGTCAAAATCCATGTACCAGCTGTCCAAAAAATCATAAAATAAAAACTAATTTTTACTTTACCTAAACCATTTAAAAGATTGATAAATGGAGTTGAATAAGATGATAAAAGAGCTGAGATTGAAAATAGATAAAAGTAAGGAAGAGCAATCTGCCATTTGGAGTATCTGGGAATTAAAAAAATAATTTTTTCCATAACCAACATCATTCCCAAAATCACTGGGATAATAATCATTGACTGAAAATAAATAATTTTTTCAACCAGTGATTTTAATTTTTCTTTGTCATCTTGAACTCTTGAGAAAACAGGAAAAAGAACCCGGCTTAGCGAGTCCATAATGATTCGAAGAACTGCCTCAGCCCATTTTTTAGCCCAGCCTAAATATCCCAAAGTAGTAAAGCCTAAAGTTTTTCCCAGATAAAGCGTCATTAAATCATCCTTTAAAAGTGCCAGAAACGAAGAGATTTGAAAAGGAACTCCAAAAGAAAGGAGTTTTTTTAATGATAAAAAATCAATGGTGATTTTGATTTTCCAAGGTGAAATCTTGTAAATTAAGATTACTCCAATTAGAGCTCTTAAAATCACTGCATAAGTAAAACTATTTAGACCAAAGTTTAAGATTGCCAAAATAATCACTGTTAAATAAAAAAAAGTATTTTCAATCACCTGAACAAAAACAATTTTTTGAAAAAGAATTTGTCGTTCAAGCAAAATTGAGGGAATGGTTTTAAGCGATGAAAGAAAAAAAGAAAAAAGGAGTGCCCAATAAAGATATTGTCCCTCAAGAGGTAATTTATAAAATCTAATAATTGGGGCAGTTAAAAAAAATCCAATGGTGATGATTGTTAGAGTTAATATTTGCTGGATGGTAAAAACAGTGGCGATTTCTTTATCGTTGATGTCTTTTTTTTGGATTAGTGAGGCAGCTAAACCAATATCTGAGAAATAATTTAAAATGGCAATTATTGATAAAACAGTAAAATAAATACCAAAAATTTTTGGTGACAAAAGTATTGTCAAAACTAAGTTAGCAATAAAACCTAAAAAAGCCGAGTATCCAGATTGAAAAAAAAGAGAAAAGGCAGAGGTCAGAGTATTTTTTTTCAATTTTTCCATAGTTATTGGACAATTTTTGGTTTTTTAAGAAAAGCCAAAAGGAATAAAAAAGTGATTAAAGTAATTATATTAGAAATCCTTTCAATTGGGGTTTGTTTATTTTTATCAAAGGGTTTAATAGTTATTTTTTTTAAAAACGATGTAGGAATTTTGTCTTTGTTTTCTAGATTTCTCCAATTTTTATAATCAACTGTTTTTGGCAAATACTCAGCTGCTTTATAAGCGACTTTATTTTTAATATATGATTGACTAAGATATGTTTCTTCAAATTTTTTGTTGGCAATTTTTTGACCATAAAAATATTTTTGATTCAAAAACAAAGTTAAAACAATAGCGAGAATTATTAAAATATTTTTTAATCCAAATTTAATTTTTTCAAAGAAAAAAGCAGAAAAAAAAGCAATTCCCAATATTGATAAACCAATAAATCGCCAAGGAAATTGAATCATAGAAAAAAATATTGAAAAAGTATCCCAAATTGGTTTTGATTGATAAAGTGTTAGAAAAAGATTAGATATGGTATAGAAAGAAAGTAATAGAATATATTTAAAATATTTATCTTTTTTCCTGTAGAAAATAATAAAAATAATCAATCCTAAAATAAAGAAAATTAATTGCGGTTTTCCGATTTTAAAGCTCATTCCATCATTAAAACAGCCTTTATTTGAGCCACCAAATCCCCATGGAGAGTGCCACATCTGCCACCAACACAAAAAATGATCTTGGTAATTAGTTGCTTTTGCTACTTCTTTTGCCCAGGTGTACTTCAGTTCAACAAAAACAGGTAGCCAAAAATAGGTTGATAGCAGACAGGCAAAAATAAATACTTGAAGATTTTTTTTAAAGTTTTTTGAGATTAAGATAAAAATTAAAATAAAGGGAATGATTAATAGAGAATAAATATTATGAGAAGTTAAAAGTGAAAAAAGAAAAATTGTGGCGAAAAAAAAGATTTTTGGATTATTTTTTTGTGAGTTTTGATAAAGAGAGTGTAAAGTCAAAGGCAATAAAGCCAAAAACCAAACTTCAGACAAATTGCCTCTAACAAAAATATCTAAAGGAAAATAAAGTGAGGTCACATAAAAAATCGCTCCTAATATAGAAGGAAAAAAGTCAAAAAAATTTGCAAAAAATAAGAAACTGCTATAAAAACCAATGATTAATCCTAAAAGAAAGGATATTTTTAAGGAATTGATAATATTAAAACCCATTAAATTAACAATACTGGTTATCCAATAAGCAGTTGGGGCATAGAAGTTAAATATAGGAAATCCTAATTGATAATTCATATCAGGAGCCACTCTTGGAGGGATATGAAAATTTTTTAATTCTTTAGTAAATTGTTGAATTCTTGCTGGTTGAGTCTCATCATGAAATGTAAAAAAATAATCATTTGTTGGTAGCAAATCTCGACCTAGAAAAAAGATGATAAAAAATAAACTAATAAAGAATACAAGTTTTTTCATAATTATTTCTCAATTTTATAATACAAAATTCCGCTTTTATCGCTGGCTTCAAGATATGGTTGGTATGTGATGAGCTTATTTTCAATTAATTTATCGATATCTTGAGTGCCTCTTTTAATCAAAATTATTCCGTCTTTGATATTGGTTAATTTTTCATTAGTAAAAACAATATTTTTGTAGTTATAAGCTTGTGTTTTTAATTTATTTTTAATTTGATTAGCGTCATTAAGATGATAAAAAGAAAACAACATAAAAGTCTCTTTTGGTTCGTTATTGATGATATAAATGGATTTTTTATTTTTCTCACTTAAAATTTTCTCAAATAATTTTTTCTCTCCCAAATGCCATTGTTCTGAAGAGAGGATTTTAATTCTAGCTTGGAAAACTATAAAAAAATGAATAGCTGAAATGAAAAAAATAAAATAAAAAATATTCAGAAAAAAATTTTTTTCCTGGTTCAATTCAAAAAAAAAGTTTCTTGTCT
>JBNASR010000017.1:0-11566 GCA_049717425.1 Microgenomates group bacterium
GTAGAGACGTCCCGACGGGACGTCTCTACCAAATGTCATTCTGAGGTTCCGACTAATTGTCGTAATCAAAGAATCAGATGTTGTTTTTTTGTCATTCTGAGGTCCGACCTAATGGTCGTAGCCGAAGAATCAAGCGTTGCGTACTTTTTTTTGTTTTTGCGGCTATCGCCTAGATCCTTCGGTCGCTCAGAATGACAAGAATAAGACCTAATTATTAATTATTCATTGTCATTATTCTTTATTCTTCTTTATTCATTATTCATTATTAATTATTTTTCCCTTAATTTCTTAATTACTTTTTATGAAATATTTCTATTTCTTACTTCATAAATGCAATCATTAGGCCAAAGGCAACAAGGATGATTGAAGCAAGCCATAGACGCATAACAATTTTTGGCTCTTCCCAACCTTTATATTGTAAATAAAGATGAAATGGAGCAACAGGAAAAATCTTTTTTTTAAAAAACTTTTTACCTAAAATCTGAATTAATGATGAAAACGCCTCAACAACAAAAACCCCACCAATAATCACCAAAGCAAAAGGCTTACCCAAAATCAGACCTATGACTGCCAAAGTCGCCCCAAATGATAAAGCACCAGTATCCCCTAGCATCAATCTGGATGGCCAAATATTAAAATACAAAAACGCCAATATTCCCCCAAGCCAAGCCGCAATAAAAAGAGAGGTGGGAACATCCAAAATAGAGCGCGCCACCACCCAAAACCCCATCAAAGAAAAACCCAAGACACCAGCTGCCAACCCATCCAAACCATCAGTAATATTGACAGCATTGGCAAAAGCAACAATGATAAATGTTGAGATTAAAATATAAAAATAGCCCAAATCAAAAACACCAAAATAAGGAATATTTAGTATCTTAATTTTTAACTCACTATACATCATCCAAGAAATAATCAATGCCAGAACTATTTCAATGGCTAATTTTTGAACCATTCTTAAACCAAAAAAGCCAGTTTTCTTCCAAAAAAATATTTTATTTAGATCATCAAAAAGACCCAATAACCCAAAAGACAAAAAACTAAATAAGATAATTTTGATCTCTGAAGCAATTGAAGGGTAATTGGTCAAAATCTTTTGCTTAAATAACCAATAAAGAAAAATAAAAAATAAAAATACAAAAATTGTTGTTGCAAGAAGTAAAATTCCTCCCCCAATTGGCGTGCCTTTTTTGTGGCGATTAAATTTTTCAAAAATTGGTGTTGGTTTGTTTAATACATCTTGATAAACTTGATCACCTCTTTGTAATTTTAATTTGTATAAAAAATCAATAAATGGAACAAATAAAGCAAAGTTAATAAAAAAAGAGATGATTAAAGCAAATAAATATACTGGAATCATAAATTAAAATAAATTTAAAATCCTTGGAATAAAGATCAAACAGGCGATAATAAAAGCTCCCATCGCATAAATTAACATCGCTGCGGCGGCCACGTCTTTGGCAATTTTGATATCTTCTCTAATTTTTTTGTCAATAGCATCAGTTGTCTGCTCTAAACCAGTGTTAATTGTCTCCACTACCAAACCAACAGTAATCAAAAAAATGATCAATAAAAATTCAAAATAAGAGATTTTAAAATAAAAAGCCCCAAAGATCGATATTAATGATAAAAATAAATGAATTCGATAATTAGGCTGTGTTTTCAAAGCCCATACCACCCCATCCCAAGCATGTTTAAAAGAAATACTATGTCTTTTTAAAATTGATTGATTAATCATTGAAAATTTTATTTAATAAACTAGCAACTTTTTGCGAATCATGGCGCAAAATACTACGATAAACAGTATCGACTTTATTAACTGATACTGGTTTATTATCAATTAAATCAGCTCGAACAATCTGATATTTTTCAGAGTCTAAATCATCAACTACTTTTTCCTCTTTGTGCTGATGGTAATAATCAATTATCTCTTGAGCAATTGGCGCGTTGTTTAAAATGACAGTATCTACTTTTTGACTTAAATATTTTTCTAACTCATCAAGATGGTTTTTAGCAGTAAAGCCATTTGTTTGACCAACTTTTGTCATTAAATTCATAATATAAATTATCTTTGCCTTAGTTTTTTTTAAAGCCTCTCTTATACCATCAACTAAAAAAACTGGAATAATACTAGTATACAAATCTCCAGGGCCAATTACTAGATAATCAGATTCAATTATTCGATCAATTGCTTTTTGATTTGCTTTTCCATGTGGGGTTAAATAAACTTTTTTGATCCTTGAGGTTTCACTAAAATTTTCATCAATTAAACCTTCACCAGTAATCACTTTACCATTTTCATATTCAGCCACTAAATGAAGTTTATCATAAGTGACTGGAATAACCTTGCCTTTTGTTTGTAAAATATATGAAGCCAGCTCCATCACTTGGTCATAATTCTCAGAGACTTTCTCAAGGGCAGCAAGAAAAATATTGCCGAAATTATGACCTTGAAAATCACCAGTTTCAAAACGATATAAAAAAAGTTTTCTCCACAAAATTGGTGCATCAGATAAAGCCACCAGACACTGGCGTAAATCTCCAGGTGGAAGCACTCCAAGCTGATCTCGAAGTTTTCCTGTTGAGCCACCTGAGTCAGTCATTGAGACAATCACAGCTAGATCTAGGTTTAAGTTTTTTAGGCCTGACAAAACCACAAATGTTCCTGTTCCTCCACCAATAACCGTGATTTTTTTCATAATGAGTCAATTTTTAAATTAATTTTTTCTTCTCCCTTGTCTAAATAAGTTTTATCATCTAAATCATAACGAACAATTTCTCTTGGCGCTACCCACGTATATTTACCAATTTTAACTCCTGGCAGTAAAGTACTATTCACACCAATTTTTGCTTGTCGACCTACAATTGCTCCAAGTTTTGCCAAACCAGTATCAATTTTTTGTTCATTTAAGTAAGAGCTAACATTTTCTTCGTCAAATCTTAAATTAGCAGTCAGCGCTTGCGCACCAAACATCACCTGATCAGCTAAAACTGAATCACCAATATAATTGCGATGTAGAAAAACTTTGTTGCCAATATATGATCGAGCAATTTCAGTATATGAACCAATTAAACAATCATCACCTATCTGAGATTGTCTAATTAGGGAATAATCACCAATAATGGTGTTTTTACCAATATAAACAGGACCTAAGATTTTGACAAAATCGCCTATTACTGCTCCTTCTTCAATAATCACCGGACCAACAATTTTTGCTTTTTTTGAGATCCTAACATTAGAAGCTGTTCTTTTTTTATCAATTTTCTCTAAAATTAACTTCATCATTTTCAACACATCCCAAGAATATTTTAAACTCTGCCAATAACTTTCGTATACAAAAAAGCCTGTTTTTAAGTTAGTTTTTAATAATTCATTAATTGCCAATTCATAATGATTATCCTTATTGGTTTTAATTGACTCTAAAACTCCAATTAAATGATCAATATCATAAAAATAATCAAGTACCAGTTTGACAATGTTTGATGGTAATTTGTCTTTCTCTGGCTTCTCCACCACCTCAATAATTTTTCCCTGATCATCAAATTTAAAATAACCGCCGGAAAAATATTGGCTAAACTTTTTGCCAAAAAGGAAAATCTGACTATTATTCAAAAGAAGATTAATTTTTTCCAACATTGAAAAATCAAGTAAATCATTAGCATTAATGATGATCACTTCGCCTTTTATAAGGTTTTTTGTTGACAAAATTGCTCCAGCTTGGCCTTGAATATCTTTTTGGACAATTACTTGAAAATTATCAACATCAGCATTATCTAAAATCCTTTTAATAGTGACAACATTTTCTTTTGAGGCAACAACTGTAATTTTTTCAACAAAATTTTTTAATTGCTCAACTTGATATAAAATCAATGGTTTACCTAAAAATTCATATAAAACTTTATTTTCCAGCGGCCAAAAACGATCACCATCACCACCAGCCAAAACCAATCCATTTCTAATTTTTTTCATATAAAAATTTTATCAAAATTTTAAACTTTTTTAATTACTCCACCCAAAGAAGTAATTTTCTCAACAAAATCTTCATATCCGCGCTCGATTACTGAGGCTCCATTAATAATTGACTCGCCTGAGGCAATCAGAGCCGCCACCACCAAACTTGCGCCAGCGCGCAGATCATTAACATTTAAGACACCATTATGAAGCTCTGTTGGACCAATAATTTCAATTTTTTGTTGATAAACTTTTTCTTTTTGATAATTAAAAAAATAATAGTCTTGCGGATTTGACACCTGAAAATCAACAAATTTAATCTTAGCGCCTAATTTTTTTAACTCTTCAACATATGAAAACCGATTTTCAAAAACTCGTTCAACAATGGTTGATGTTCCTTGAGCCTGAGTCATTAATACTGCCCAGTTTGGTTGCCAATCAGTCATAAAACCAGGATGAGGCTCAGTTTCAATATTAGTTGAATTTAATCTCTTAACTGATTTAAAAATTAACTGACTATCTTTTTCAATCACCTCCCCACCAGCTTGTTTTAAATGATGTATAAAAGCCTCAAGTTGGTTTATTTTTGGATTTTTTAAAGTGACTATTCCACCAGTTGCCAGTACCATTGTCACATATGTTACAGCTTCATTACGGTCAGTGATGATTTGGTAAGGTTTTTTAAATTTTAATTTTTCAACTCCAGTAATTTTTATCTGTCTTTGATTTTTTTCAATTTTTGCTCCTGATTGATTTAAAAAATTAATCAAATCATCAATCTCAGGCTCATTAGCGCAATTTTCCAAGATTATCTCATTATCACCAAAAACAGAAAGCATAATTAAAAGTTCAGTGCCTGTGTGAGTTGGTTTATTAAATCGAAAATAACCTTTTGGTTTTTGAGTCATTTTTGCCTGATAATATCCAGTATTTGAGTCATAATCAACTGATATACCCAATGCCCTCATTCCCTCAATAATTCTGTCTATTGGTCGAGCGCCGATTCGACATCCACCAGGATTGGGAATTAAACAACTGCCAAATCGATATAAAAGTGGTGCAAACAACATAAAAGACACTCTTATTTTTGACCCATGCAAAAAATCAACCTGATTATTTTTTAAACTAGTTGGATCAATCTCTAAAGTATTTTTTTCTATAAACTTTATCTTAACTCCAAGTAAATTAATCAAATGAATTAACTCAGATACATCTTTGATACGTGGAATATTTTTTAAAATCACTTTTTCATCAAAAAGAAGCGAGGCAATAATCATTTTTAATGCCACATTTTTTGCCCCAGACAAATAGATTTCTCCAGTTAACTTTTTACCTCCCTGAACAACAAAAACGTCCTCCATAATTATTCATTATTAATTATTAATTAATATTACCTCTTCTTTTAAATCAATATCAAATTTTTCTTTGACTTTTTGTTTAATTATACTTAATAGTTTAAGTAAATCATCCTTTTTTCCCTTACCTTTGTTAATAATAAAATTGGCGTGAATATCAGATACATAAAAATCACCAACTGAAAAACCTTTTAAACCGGCCTGATCTATTAAATATCCAGCTGATGTAGTTGGTAGATTTTTTTCTTCTTTTTCTTTTATGCTAATGTTTTGAAAAAAACATCCACAGGTAAAAACACCAAATGGCTGGGTTTTTTTTCGATAATCTAAAGCCTGATAAGCTCTTTTTTCTATCTCTTCTTTTTTATCTTTTTTTAACTGAAAAATTGCCTCAAGCAATATCTCTTTTGTCTCCTGCAAAATTGAATAATCATAAGCAAATTTAAAATAATTTTTTTTCACTTTTTTGATCTTGGCTTGATTATCCAAAAGATAAGCTGAAATTAAATTATCAGAAAAATAGCTAAGAGGCTTTGTCCATTTTGAATTCATATATATGGCTCCTCCAACTGTTCCTGGTAATCCCAAATGATATTCAAAACCACTCCAGCCGTATTCAATTGATTTGGCAATTAAAAGTGAAACTGGATAACCTGAAGAGACTGAAATTACCACTTGATCATCTTTTTCCTTGAGAATTTTTAATTCTTGATAACTATTTTTCACAACAATGCCTTTGACTTTCTCTTTAATAATTGCTAAGTTGCTTCCGCCACCAAGCAAAATCAAGGGTATTTTTTTCTCCAAACTATATTTTTTTATTTCAATTAAATCCTCTCTTGATTTCGCTTCAAAAAAATATTGAGCTTTAACTTTTGTTTTTAAAGTTAAAAACTGAGTAATATCCTTATTTTTTTCAATTTTGATTATTTTTTTTGTCATATTGTAAACAATAACTAATTCTAACTAAAACAATGCCTTTTGTTTAATCTATTATATTATTTTTTATGATTTATACTCTTGTAAAATTATTTTTAGTCACTTTTAGACCTGCCCACAATGATTATTATTGCCCAAAAGAATAGCTTTACACCTATAAATCTATAAAAAAAATTTAAAATTTGAAATTCTTATTTATCTTATCAAATCAATCTAAAATGATTTTTATTACTTATAAAAATGAACCGATCGTACCAAAAAAATCAGTAAAATGAAGTTTATTAAATAATATTTTAGATTATTAAAACAGGATAAAAGAAAATTTAAAGTTTTTAGTTTTTTTATTTTTTCCCGAATGCAGAATACGTAGTTTTTAAACATTTAAAAAATACGAACCGCAAACTAAAAATTCATTAAAAACTGCGAACTAAAAAATACGAACTAACCTGTTTGTTTGCTTGTCCCGCTCTGCGGGAAAAACTTCAAACTACAAACTTAATTAAATGTTAGATGCTAGAAGTTAGAAGTTAGACGTTAGGTGTTTTTCCCTTAATTACCTAATTATTTAATTACTCAATTACTTAATTATTTTATTACTTTTTTTAACTTTACAATCTCATCTTTTAACTGATAAACATCTCCAGCGCCCATTGTTATAATAACATCATTTTTTTTAATAATTTGTTTTAATTGATTTATTAATTCAATTTTATCTTGACAATAAATAAGTTTTTTTGATTTACCAACAATGTCTTTAGCACTAATTTTAAATTGATCTTTGTTTTCCCTGGCTGAGGCAAAAATTGGCAAAATTAATCCTATATCAGCCAACTCTAAACTTTTTCTAAAATCACTCAGAAGTGATAAAGTCCGCGAAAATGTATGAGGCTGAAAAATGACGATTACTCGACGATTTTCAAATCTTTGTTTGACTGCTCTTAAGGTTGCCTCAATCTCTTTCGGGTGATGAGCATAGTCATCAACTAAATAAAAATTTCCTTGGTAAACTAACTCCAATCTTCTTTTTGCACCTAAAAAACCTAGTAAACTTTTTTTGATTTCATCAATATTAAAACCTAATTTAACTAATTGTAAAATAACAGCCGTGGCGTTCAAAACATTATGTTTTCCAAATAAATTAATTTTAAACTCACCAAGATTTTTTATTGTCAATGATGAGCCGTTTTCATTAACTTGCCAATTAATGATTTGAAAATCAGCTTGATCTGAAAATCCATAAGTAAAAATATTTTTTTTATTTTTTAGTTTTTTATAAACATCAGACAAATTCTCATCATCAATATTTAAAATTAATTTTTTGTTATCAAAAAATTTTAAAAAAGCTCTCTTTGTTTCTTCAATATTCTTATAAACATCAGGATGATCAAAATCAATATTGGTGGCAATGATCCAATCTGGCTGAAGATAAAAAAATTTTGGTGTAATATCTATTGGTGGATTAACTCCATACTCATCTGCTTCAACAACAAAGTATTTTTTTTCTTGAAAATCACCACCAGGATAATCATTAAAATATGGAACCCCAACTAGATATGAAGGCTTTTGGTTAAGTTTTATTAAACTATATGCTAAAAGAGAACTTGTTGTTGTTTTTCCATGGCAACCAGAGACAGCGATTTTAACATCAAACTTCTTCATTAAATCGCCAATTAACTGAGTTTGGGAAATGATTTTTATTCCTTTTTTTTGAGCTTTTTTTGAAAGTGGATTATTAATCCCTTGATGAGCAGCTGAATAAACAAATAAATCAATGTTTCCTGGTAAGTCGCTAAAATTAAATTGATAATCAATCTGATTTTCCTTAAGTAATTTATCAGTAATAAACTCTTCTTTTAAGTCAACTCCATAAACTTGTTTACCCATTTTTTTTAAAATTACAGCAAGATTAGCCATTGCCACGCCTTTTATACCAAGAAAAAAAATATTTTTTGATTTATCAATTAAGTTAATCATTAATTTTGACAATAAAATTTAACATTTCTCCATATTGATAATTTTTACTTTTTTTATATTTTCTAAAAGAAAAAAATTTTTTTTGATCACAGGTAGTACAGAACGGAAAATAATCAATTTGTTCTTTTTTTAAGCCAATCTCCTGCAAAAGTAGAAAATTAAGTAAAACTAAATTTAAATGCCAACGCCCAGCTTGACGATGAAAAATTTTCTCAGAATATCCATCAAACTCGCTTTTAAACTGAAAATATCGATCATCATCAACATCATAACAACACTGACCAATAGATGGCCCCAAGGCTACTTTTAAATCCTCAATTTTACTGCCTAAACTTAAAGCTTTTTCAACCATTTTTTGAGCCATTTTTTTTATGCTTCCTCGCCAACCTTGGTGAGAAATCCCAATCAAACCAATTTTTTTATCAACCATCATCATTGGTAAACAATCAGCAGTGACTGCAGTTAAAACTATACCTTCTTCTTGCGTAATTAAGCCATCAGTATCATCAATTCTAATCTTATTTACATCTTTGGTAATTATTTCAATATTTACTGAGTGAATTTGATCTGGAATAATAATTTTTTTAAATGAAATTTTATTTCTTATTAAAAAATTTTCAATCACTCCATATTGCCGAGCATCACCTAAACTTTTTGTTCCAAAACCACTCAAATAATGATCATCATTTATCAAATTTGAATAATAAATTTTTAAATTAGAATCGTACAAAAACATATTTCCTTAATTACTTAATTTCTTAATTATTTATTTATTTTTTTATTTCTTTATTTATTTATTTTATTATTTCTTTATTTCTAGCGCTCTTTCTACTGCCTGATGCTCATCCCAAGGATACTCTATTTTTCCCCGGCACAAGCTTTTCTCATGAGCTTTGCCAGTTAAAACCACCACATCATCTTTTTTTGCCATTAAAATTGCCTGTTTTATCGCCTCATCTCTTTTTTCAATGATCTTATAAGCTGTTTTTTTTATCCCTGAGGCTATTTGATTACATATATCCACTAATTTTTCAGTTCGATAATCTTCCTCAGTCAAAATAATATAATCACTAAAACGACTACTTATCTCCCCCATCTTTGGCCTTTTAAAAGGATCGCGCAATCCGGCTGAACCAAAAACATGAATCAGTCGCCCATTATTTTTCAAATATTTTTTTCTTATTTCTGGCAAAAGCTGAGCAAAAGCATTGGGAGTGTGAGCAAAATCAATTATCACTTTAAATTCCTTATCGTAAACTACATCTAATCTTCCTTTTGGTAATTGAAAACTTTTCATTGCGCTAACAATTTCAAACTCAGATAGACCCAATAGCTTACAGACAGTAAGAGCAGCTGCATAATTCTCCTGATTAAATTTTTCTAAATTTGGAAAGTATTTTTTGATTATTTTTATTTTTGGATAGTAATCAAATAATTTGTTTTTTAATTTTTTATCAAAATATTTAAACTCTTTCCCTTTAAAATTGACTACACCTTTTTTTGCCATCCAAAGTAATTTTTCTTTAGTTTTTAGATAATTTAAATAATTTTTATGATAATCTAGATGTTCATGAGTAATATTGGTAATTACTCCTATCTGATAACTCACTCCCCAAACACGATTTTGATCTAAAGCATGAGAGGTTGTCTCCAAAACAAAATATTCATTACCATTTGTAACTGCCTGATGCAAAAATTTTTGAATCATAAATGATGATGGTGTTGTCACATGAAGACCAACATCATAGACTTTTCCGGCCACTTGAGCATACACTGTTGATATAAAAGAAACTTTTTTACCATTCTCCTTTAAAATATGAGCTATAAGATTAGTCGTTGTTGTCTTACCATCTGTACCAGTAACTCCAATAACTTTAATTTTTTTTGAGGGAAAACCATAATAAAAATTAGCCAAAGCAGCTACTAAAAAATGATAGATATTTTTTATTTTTTGCCACATAGTTTTCAATTTGTTAATCCATAGTATACTATAAGTTCTTTGCTAATTTCAAAAAAGATTGGTGCTGCAGTCTCTGAACCCCAAGGCGATGCTTTTGGTTCCTTAAGCATTACTAAAATAATAAATTTTGGTTTATCAGCTGGAAAAAAACCAATAAATGAGGCATTGGTTTTTGAGGGATCATAGTGTCCTGCAATTGCCACTTGAGCCGTACCAGTTTTGCCTCCAATTTTAATATTTTTTGGTCGATCCCATTTAGCCTCAGCATTCTCAACGGTTGAAACCAGCATTTTTTTAATAATTTCACTGGTTAATGGAGAAATTACTTTTCCTTGAATTTTTGGTTTAATAACAATCTCTTTTTTTGGAGAAATAATTTTTTCCACCACATATGGTCTCATTAAATAACCGCCATTAATAATTGATGCAAACGCTCTGACCATCTGAATTGGAGTGACAGCAATTCCCTGACCAAAAGTGACTGTTGCAAAATCAATTGGATACCAACTATTTTTTGGTTTTAAATAACTTGAGTTTTCTCCTTGTAAATCAATACCAGTTAACTGACCAAAACCAAATTTTTTCAAATAAGAGTAAATATTATCATCACCTAATTTTTGACCAATTAAAACCATACCAACATTTGAAGATTTTTCCAAAACTCTAGTAATAGTGATTTTTCCTTCATACTTATCATTCCAAGTTTTAATAAAATATTCACCAACTTTATAAGGTCCATCTTCATTGACAATATCTTGAGGATGGATTTTTTTCTCCTCAAGGGCAGCCGCAACAATCAGTGGTTTAAAAATAGATCCTGGCTCATAGGTGTCTGAAACAACTGGATCTTTAAAATAATCTTCAGAAAACTTGTAGTATTGATCCAAATCATAGTCAGGCAAACAGACTAAGGAGATAATTGCCATAGTCGTGGGATCGGCAACAATTACACATCCTTGTTTTGCTTGATATTTTTCTAAACCTTCAAGTAATTTTCTTTTAACTATTTGCTGGGTTGTCTTATCAATTGTCAGTACTAAATCGCGACCGTTCTCCGGATCGACTTTATTTTGAATTCCCAAAAAAATTGGTCTGCCAATAAGATCTCTTTCTGTATCAATAATACCAGGCAGTCCAGTTAAATCTTGATTATAAAAGCCTTCGATTCCAAAGTAACCAATATCATCTCCACTCTCATTTTTTCCAACAAATCCCAAAAGATGAGCTGATAAAGATGCTTCAGGATAAAATCGTTTTAGTTTTTTTTCAAAACCAATACCATCAATTTTTAGGTTCTCAATTTCATTTTTTGTTTTCTCGTCAATATTATTGGCTATACTAATCCAATACTTTGTTTCATCAATCTTTGCTTCAAGCGAGGCCTCA
>JBNASR010000018.1:0-879 GCA_049717425.1 Microgenomates group bacterium
ATTTAGCAAAAAAATTAACTATTTATGAAAAAGAGATTGCCAAGCCAATATTAAAGGAAATAATTAGTCGCTTAAGTTTTTTAAAAAATGTTGGTTTATCTTATTTGACAATTAGTCGAACTGCCAAGACTTTATCTGGAGGTGAATTACAAAGGATAAGATTAGCATCTCAAATTGGCACTGGCTTGACTGGAGTCTTGTATGTTTTGGACGAGCCTTCAATTGGACTTCATCCAAAAGATGTTTCTTCTTTAATTAATACTTTAAAAAAACTGCGAGATTTAGGTAATAGTCTTTTGGTGGTTGAACATGATCGAGAGACAATTGAAAACGCTGATTATTTAATTGAATTGGGACCAAAGGCAGGAAAAGATGGCGGAAAAGTAGTTTTTTTTGGCACTCTTGATGAAATCAAAAAATCAAACACTTCTTTAACTGGTCAGTTTTTAGCTGGAAGAAGATCAATCAATATATCACGAAAAAAACTGGTTAAAAATCAAGGAGAAATAATTCTAAAGGGAGCTAAGGAACATAACTTAAAAAATATAACAGTTCGTTTTCCACTAGGTAATTTAATTGCTGTTACTGGTGTTTCAGGAAGTGGTAAATCAACATTGATTACTGAGACTTTATATCCGGCTTTAAAATATCATCTTGATGGTTATTATCAAGAAAAAATTGGTGAGTTTTCTCAATTGGAGGGTTTTCAGTATATTGATAGAGTTTATCTTGTTGATCAGTCACCAATTGGTCGAACACCGCGGTCAAATCCTGCCACATACATTGGTTTTTTTGATGAGATTCGCGATATCTTTGCCTCAACGGTTGAGGCAAAAGCAGCTGGTTTTAAAAAAGGAAGATTTTCTTTTAATGTCAAAG
>JBNASR010000018.1:889-11137 GCA_049717425.1 Microgenomates group bacterium
AAAAATGTCAAGGCGCTGGAGTTCTAAAAATTGAGATGCAGTTTTTATCTGATGTTTATGTGGTTTGTGATGTCTGTGAAGGAAAGCGTTATAATAAAGAAACATTGGAGATAAAGTACAAAGGAAAAAATATTTATGAAGTGTTAAAAATGACTGTTGATGAGGCAGCTGAGTTTTTTGCTAATCATTTTCAGATATTTTCTAAATTAAACTTTCTTAAAAAAACAGGTTTAGGATATTTAGAGTTAGGTCAGCCAGCGCCAACTTTGTCAGGTGGAGAGGCGCAAAGATTAAAATTAGTCAGTGAGTTATCAAGACGCGATACTGGTCGAACTTTATATATTTTAGATGAGCCTACCACTGGTCTTCATTTTTATGATGTTGAAAAATTACTTTATACCTTGCAGGAATTAGTTGATCGTGGTAACACGGTCATTGTCATTGAACACAATTTAGATGTTATTAAAAATTGTCAGTATATTATAGATTTAGGGCCAGAGGGTGGAGATAAAGGAGGCAATGTTGTTTATCAAGGAGAGCTAGAGGGTATAATGAAAGTAAAAGAGTCATATACTGGTAAGTACTTAAAAAATAATATAATCAAATAAGAAAATAAATAAATGAAATTGTGAAATTAAAATTAGCTTATGTTTAAAAAATTTTTATTAAATTTTTTTTTGTTTATTTTTGTTATTTTTGTTTTTCCGTTTGCTGCTCAGGCAGCTGATTATCAAACTGATTATAAAGTTGAGTATAATCTTTTTGAAAGTGAAGGTAGGCTTAATTCTTTAGTTAATTTTGATATCAAAATTACAAACTTGCGCAGTGATGTTTATGTTAGTCGATTTTCTTTAACATTTCCTAAAACTTTTTTAATTAGTAACTTGAAAGTTTTTGATGATCAAGGAGAGATTATTCCTAAAGTTAATATTGATGATTTTAGTACAAAGATAAATGTAGAATTCAATAACCCAAATATCGGTAAAAATTCTGTTAATAATTTGTTCTTAAGATTTAATCAAGTTAATCTTTTTAAAATCAATGGCAATATATGGGAAGTAGCACTACCTGTAATTGATAATAAAGACAATGAAAGTTATCAAGTAATTGTTAATTTACCATTAAATACTAATAAAAAAATCTCAATTTCAAAACCAAAACCAAGCTTAATTAATAATAACCAAATTATTTGGAACAATCCAAAAACTCGGATGATCTATGCGGTTTTTGGAGATCAACAGATATATGAGACACAATTATATTATCATTTAAAAAATCCAGAAGTTTTTCCAGTGTCAACAGAAATTGCCTTACCGCCAGACACTCTTTATCAAAAAATTTTTCTTGAGTCGCTTGAGCCTTTGCCAAGCTCTGTTTATCAAGATGAAGATGGGAATTTTCTAGCAAAATATATATTAAAACCAAAGGAAGAGAAAACAATTTTATTTAAAGGAAAAATTGTCGTATATGTTAAGCCACAAGAAGAATTATTATTTTTAGTAAGAAAAAATAGCAATAATCAAAAAAAATATTTATTAAATCAAGAGAAATATTGGCAAATAAAGAGCCTTGATAAAATAGATAATTTAAGAAGTCCTGAAGATATATACTATTTTGTCACTAATTATCTTCAATATGATTATAAAAAAGTTAATTCAAATAATAAAAGATTGGGAGCACAGGCCGCTTTAATGAATCCTGAAAATGCAGTTTGTTTGGAGTTTACTGATTTGTTTGTAGCTGCAGCTCGTGAAAAAGGGATTATGGCAAGAGAGATAGAAGGATATGGTTTTTCTTATGATTCTCAATTACAACCATTGTCATTGATTACTGATGTGTTGCATTCTTGGCCTGAATATTATGATGATCAGTTAGGTCTTTGGCGTCAAGTTGATCCAACTTGGGAAAACACTTCAGGGATAGATTATTTTTCGTCATTTGATTTAAATCATATTACTTTTGTTATTCATGGAAAGCGTTCAGACTATCCAGTGTCAGCAGGAAATTATAAAATGAGAAATTCGAGAGATGTCTTGGTTAAGGCGGTTAGTCAATCTCCTCAACTAATAAAAAAAATAGTAATTGATAATTTTAGTTTTTCAAAAAAAATTTTTGATAATAAAGTTTATGATGGAAAATTAATCATTCAAAATAAAAGCAATGTTTATCTATATGCTTTACCAATTAAAATTACTGGTAAAAATATTGTTATAAAAGATGAAAAAATAATCGTTGACTCTTTGGCGCCTTTTGAAAAAAAACAATTAAATTTTCAGTATCAATCTCAAATTAAAAATAGATTTACTCAAGGAAAGATTTTAATTTTTGTTGATGGCAATAAAGTTTTAGAAGAAAATCTTCAAATTTATCCGGCCCTTCTTCAAAAAGTAATTTTGATGATTTTGGCAATTGGGGTAGTCGCGGTATTAGTTTTTATTTTAAAAAGAAAAAATAATGATCGACTCAAAAATAATTAACAAACTACCAGCTACCTTTGGTGTTTATTTTTTTAAAAAAAATAAAGAAATTTTATATATTGGCAAATCAGTTAACATCAAAGCAAGGGTCAAGTCGCATTTAGACAATGCAAAACTGGATAAAAAAGAAGCTCTAATTGTTAATCAATCAGATGATCTTGAGTGGATGACGACTGAAAATGAATTTCAGGCTTTGCTTTTAGAATCGCAGCTAATTAAAAAGTATCAACCAAAATACAATGTGATTTGGAAGGATGATAAAAGCTATCTTTATATAAAAATCACTGTCAGCGATGACTATCCAAAAATTTTTTTAACTCGAAAAAAAGATATTGATAGTGATAAAAATAAAGAAAAAAATCTATATTTTGGTCCCTTTTCTTCAGTGAAAGTTGTTGAAAGTTTAATTTCTGATATCCGTCATATTATTCCTTTTTGCACCGAAAAAAATCTTGGAAAAAAACCTTGTTTTTATTCAAAAATTGGTCTTTGTCAACCTTGTCCGAATGTTATTGAAAAGCAAAAAGATAAGAAAATTAAATTGCAATTAAAAAAACAATATCGTAAAAATATAAAAAAAGTGATTGAAATTTTTCAAGGAAAAGTGATTAAAATTTTAGATAATTTTTATGATCAATTAAAAAGATTGATAAAAGAAGAGAAATTTGAGGAGGCAATCAATATTAGAAATAAGATTTTTCGTTTAGAAAGATTGATTAATCAACCATTAAATCATAATCAAGTAGATATTGAAAATATAAGTTTAAAAATTCTTTTTGTCGAACTAAAAAAATATTTTCCTGATTTAGAAAAACTTCAAAGGATAGAGTGTTATGACATCAGTAATTTGGGCAAGAAAAATCAAGTTGCTTCAATGGTAGTAATGACCAATGGAAAACTTGATAAAAGTCAATATCGCCGGTTTAAGATAAAAAATCCACAATTAAAGTCAGATTTTGATAGATTAGAAGAGGTAATTAATCGACGGTTTGAAAATCAATGGCCAAAACCTGATTTGTTAGTAATTGATGGAGGAAGACCTCAACTAAAGGCAGTAATGACAATTTTAAAAAAAATGAAAATTGATATTCCTTTAGTTGGCATTGCTAAAAATCCAGATCGATTAATTATTGGTCAGGAAAATTTTTTGATTGTTAAATACCCTCAGACTAATCAAGGTTTTAATTTAATTAGATTAATGCGAGATGAGGCTCATCGTTTTGCCAAAAAGTATCATCTATATTTAAGAAATAGAGATTTTTTGATATAATCGATTTATGAAAAAAATTTTTCGAATGGTTATTTTTTCAGCTATTGCTATATTTTTAACTTCACTTTGGAATCAGGGCTTTTTTATTAAAAATGATTTTTTTATTTATTTAAAAGCTTCACTAATTATAGCTTTGATTTATTATTTAGTTGTTCCTTTATCAAAAATTATTTTGTTACCCTTAAATATCATTACTTTAGGTTTAGTGTCAGTGATTTTTTATTCTTTAATTTTGTATTTTTTATTAAATAATTATTCTTTGATTAAAATTACTTCTTGGAATTTTCCCGGTACTTCTTTTTTAGGAATTATCATCGCTCCTTTATTCATAAATCAATTAGTTAATATTTTTTTATCAGCAATATCGATTTCAACAATTATTAATTTATTAGAAAAAATTTTATGAAAAATTTTTTATTGTTTGCGAATATAATTGTAAGTATTTTTATTGTTGTTTTTATTCTTATGCAGGGCGGTGGAGCAGGGTTGGGAAGTGCTTGGGGAGGTGGTGGTGAAAAATATCAAACTAGACGTGGCTTTGAAAAGATTTTGCTTTGGCTTTCAACAATAGTGATTTTTCTTTTTTTTGTTATCTCATTAGTTAATCTTTTTGTTAAATAATTGTGTTTTATAAAAAAACATTTCGCTATTATTACTGGTTTTTTATTGAATTTTTTAAGAAAAACGGTCGTTTGATTTTATTGAGTTTTTTAATTAGTCTAATTGGAGTGATTGCTTTTTTATCTTTATCGCCTTATTTTAAAACTATTTTTGTTAAAAAAGAGATTATTGGTATTGTTGGTGATTATGAGATAAGCAATCCACCAGAAGAAATAACTAAAAAGATTTCCAATGGTTTAGTGACAGTTGATAGCAAAGGTGAGATAATTCCAGTTTTAGCTAATTCTTGGGAAATAAAAAATAATGGCTTAATTTATCGATTTCATTTAAAAGATAATCTTTTTTGGAGCGATAACAAAGAGTTTTCAGCTTTAGATATCAAATATCAATTTAATGATGTTGAAGTTAAGTCAGTTGATAAACGAACCATTGATTTTGTTTTAAAAAAACCTTTAGGAATTTTTCCAATTTTTCTTGACAAACCAATTATTAAATATCCTTTAATTGGAGTAGCCGGTTTATATCGAGTGGGAAAAATTAAATCAAGTTTTGGTTTGTTAAATCAAGTTGATTTAATTCCCAATTTAAAAAATCTTGATCCAATTACTTATCGTTTTTATAAAAATGAATCTCAATTAATTAATGCTTACAAAAGAGGAGAGATAACAGAAATGACAGTTGCCAAAAAATCTGTGGCTGATTCTTTTTCCACATGGAAAAACTCAACTGTAATTCAGAAGGTTGATTATCAAAATTTATTAACTATTTTTTTTAATTTTAATAATCAGATTTTTAATAATAAAAATTTTCGCGAAGCTCTTTCACTACTTATTGATGTTAATAAACTCACTAAATTGGGAGAAAGCGCTAAAGGACCAATACCACCAAATTCTTGGGCTTATTACCCAGCTTTAAAAGCATATAATTATGATCCAGAGACAGCAAAAAAAATCTTTGAAAAAGAAGGTATTACTACTTCTTCAGCAACTTTAAATTTTGTTACTTTTTATGATTATTATGAAATTGCCAATGATTTAGTAAATCAGTTTAAAGAAGCTGGTTTACCAGTTAATTTACAAATTACCTCAACAGTGCGCTTGAATGATTTTGATTTTTTAATGGCTTTTTGGAAAGTACCAACTGATCCTGATCAGTATTTTTTTTGGCATTCAACTCAAAAAAATGGCAATATTGGCAATTATAAAAATGATAAAGTTGATTTACTTCTGGAGAAAGGTAGATCAACTTATGATATTGAAGAAAGAAAAAAATACTATTTTGATTTTCAAAAAACTATTGTTAATGATCCTCCGGCTTTATTTCTATACTATCCTTACGTTTACACGATTAAAAGAAAATAGTATAATAATAAGTAATTGATAGTTGATATCAGATATTGGATATTAGAAAAAAGTTTTCATTTTTCAGTTCGCAGTTTGAAAACGAAGATAAGTTCGTAGTTTTTAGTTTGTATTTTTTAAACGTTTAAAAACTAAAAACTTCAAACTGCGAACTTGACTTGCATATTAAATTTTATGGGCGAGTGGCGGAATTGGCAGACGCGCAGTCTTGAGGAGGCTGTGTCCAAAAGACGTGGGAGTTCAAGTCTCCCCTCGCCCACCAAGATGAAACTTTCTGAGAGATTTTGGCAATTGATTGCAACAATTTTTAGAAAAATGTTTGTCAATTGCTGTGATTAATTATGACATTAACTGAGATCTCTTATTATAGTCGAAAATTAGCCCCACTTTTATTATTGTTTTTTTTAATTTTTTTAATTATATTTTATTCTTTTAAATTATTTTTTTTCTATCTTGAAGTAAACAAACCAAAAGTTCAGATTGTTCCTAGCCTTTTTGGTAAGATTGAGGCTCCTTATATAAAAGATGCCACCAGCAGCGCTTTTTTTTCTTATATTTTAGATACAGTTGAAGGAAAACCAGTGACAACTACTGATAGCGCCAAAGTTTTTTTTCTTGATAAACCAACCACAAAATTTGGTTACCGTGAAAAAATTTACTTGATGGCAAAAACATTTGGTTTTGATACAGAATTAGTAAAACATAAATTAGTTGATAATCAGGCAGTGTTTTATGATGGTGAAAAAAAGCTTGAAATTAATATTGCTAATTTTAATTTTAAATATGAAACCAAACCAAAAACAGAGTCATTAATCGATAGTGGAACATTTATCCCATCAGAAAAAGTGATTGAAAATAAAGCAATTGATTTTTTAAAAAAAGTTGGCCGTTATCCTGATGAATTAGCCACTGGTTTAACAAAAATCATTTACATTCAGTATGATCCAACTTTAAATGTTTACAATAATGTTAAATCAAAAAAGGAAGCAAATTTAGTGGAAGTGGATTTTTACCGAGCAAATATTGATATTTATCCAGTAGTTTCACCAAGATTTTTTAACAGTCAAAACTTTGTGATTATGGAGTTTGATAAAGATGGAAACAATCAGGTGATTAAAGCGCAAATAGCTTTTTTTGAAAAGTCAAATAGTCAATTTGATATTTATCCAATTAAAACTGCCGAAGTTGCCTGGGAAGAGTTTCAAAAAGGAAAAGGAAAAGTAGTGGCTGCTACTTATGGTCAAAAACAAGTCGTGATAAAACAAATATTTTTGGCTTATTATGATCCTGATTTTTATCAAAGTTTTCTTGAGCCGGTTTATGTTTTTATAGGTGATAATAATTTTGTTGGTTATTTACCAGCAATTACTTCGCAGTATCTTATTGAAAATTAAAATAATCGACATTGATATTAATCCAATCAATGATATTTTTTGTATCAGCAAATCGATCATTACTTTTTAAAATGACAATTAAAAATTGATGATTATTTTTTTTGTAAAAAGAAATTAGATTCTCACCAGCATCTTCAGTATAACCGGTTTTTAAACCACCAATTCCAGCGATCTCTCCTAATAGTTTATTAACATTTTTTAGTTGGTGAAAATATTTAAAATCAACATCAGAGACAGTGATTTCTTTAGTTGAGGCAATTTTAGCTAAATATTTATTTTTTAATAATTCTTTGGCAGCTAAAGCTAAATCAAAGGGAGTGGTGTATTGGTTAATATCATCTAAACCAGCTGGATTTTTAAATTGAGTATTTTTCATTTTTAAACTAGCAGCTTTTTTGTTCATTAAAAAAACAAACTCTTCAAGACCATAATTATTAGCTAAAGCATAGGCAGCATCATTGGCTGAGTGAACCAATATACCATAAAGAAGATTCTCTACTGTGATTTTTTCATCATCAACCAGATTCATTACTTGACCATCAAGAAGAGGATTTTTAATGGTGATTAATTGATCTGGTTGATAAAGATCATAGCTTACTAAAGCAGTAATGATTTTTGTTGTTGAGGCTGGATAAAATCGACTATGTTCATTTTTTTTTAATATCGGTGTAAATGAGGGCAGATCTACAACATAAATTCCTTGGGCAGTAACATTTGGTAAATAATAAGGGTTTTTGAGATAGGGAATTGGCAGGAGTGGTTTTTTACTGATGATTTTTTTTTCTTGAAAAAGATTTTTATTGTAAGCAAAAAGATGATAATAAAAATTATTGCCTGGATAAAATAAAAAAAGCAAACTATAGAAAAGAATTGAAAAGATATATTTGACTTTCATTTTTATAAATTTATGTTGATATTTTTATTCCCAGTTCTTTTAATTTTTCTTTACTAATTGGTGAAGGAGCATTCATAATGGCGGTTTTTCCACCAGAGGTCATTGGCATAGCAATGACTTCGCGGATACTTTTTTCACCAGTGATGCAAGTTAAAAGTCTATCAATTCCTGGGGCAATTCCACCATGAGGAGGTGCACCATATCCTAAAGCCTCAATCAAATGACCAAATTTTTCATTAATTTCTTGATCAGTTAAGCCCATAATTTCAAAAACTGCCTTCAAAGCCTCAGGTCGGTGATTTCTAATTGAGCCGCCACCAACCTCATAGCCGTTGCATACAAGATCATATTGTGTAGTTAAGATATTACCAATATTTCTTTTATTTAAAAGATCATCCATAAACTCAGGTTTTGGAGCTGAGAAAGGATTGTGAGTAAAAGTCCAACCGCCATTTGGGGTCTTTTCAAAAAAGGGAAAGTCAACCACCCAAGCAAAAGCTTGAATATTTTTCTTTTTTTCTTCCTCAGTTCTAAGATCAAATTTATCAGCGCCAAATTTTTCTAAGGCTTCTTTATATGTAAAAACTGGAAAAGGAATTTGTTTTATTGGTACATTTAATTTTTGATAAACTTCAATAATCATCTCTTCAACCAATTTCATTACATCTTCACGATCTACAAAACTCATTTCTAAATCTAACTGGGTAAATTCACCATAAGCTCGATCAGCTCGCGGGTCCTCATCGCGAAAACAGCGGGCAATTTGAAAATATCGCTCAACTCCGGCCACCATCAGTAATTGTTTATATTGTTGGGGCGATTGGGGTAAGGCATAAAATTTTCCTGGTTGAAGACGAGATGGTACAACAAAATCACGAGCGCCTTCAGGAGTTGTCTCAGATAGGATAGGTGTTTCAATTTCTAAAAATCCTTTTTTAAAAAGATATTGACGCAGTAAATCAATAAATTGACTGCGTAAAGCTAAATTTTTATACATTCTTGGCCGGCGAAGATCTAGATAGCGATATTTAAGTCTGACCTCCTCATCGATCTCATAGCCATCAGTTGTCACAGGTATTGGAAGGGGTTTAGTTTTGTTTAGTATTTTTAGTTCTTTAGCCTCGATCTCAATAGTGCCAGTTTTTATTCTTGGGTTAAATAGTTTTTCTGGTCTTTTTTTTACCAAACCTTTAATATAGACGACATCTTCAGTTGATACTTCTTTGAATTCCTCACCACCAACTACCTGGACAATGCCACTTCGATCACGCAGATCAATAAAGATGATTTTTTTGTGATCGCGTTTGGACTCAACCCAGCCATAAAGCTCAACAATCTCACCGACTTTTTGAGTAGTTTCTTCGATAAATAAGTTTTTCATTAATGATTATTTTAAGCTTTTTTCGTGATTTTGACAACAGAAATTTTTTTTGCTATACTATTATAGATTTATGAAAAAAAACTTTTATCAACCATTCCAGCTTACTTTTTTCCACCTTATTTCAAGGTGGATTAAGGTGTAAGGTGGAAGGGAGATAAAAGTCAAATTTAAATTAAAAAATTTTTCTCCCTCCGCAAAAGGAGGGTTTTTTTATATGAATGAAGTTAGGCCAGAAATGAATGAGCCAATAATAGTTAAAGCAGGAACTGTTATTGTTGAAGAGGGTATTGGTTTTAACGCATGTGTTTTAGCTATTGCTTTATTAGGTACAGCTGCTTGTATGGCGGCAGTTCAAGAGCCAATTTGTTATCAAGTACATCATATTTCTCCTGGTTCAATTGTAAGAGAATTATCGGCAATGTTAGAGATGGCAGCTAACGGTCAAGTTACAGTATTTCAACGCAATGTTTCTGGTTTTGTTGAACAATTAATAGGAGCAGGCACTATTTATAAAACTACTCAAGATATTAAAATAGCTTTTAGAGATAGGGATAGATCAGTTAGAAATTATTAGTTAAAAAAGTATATTTTTAAAAATTGTCTATAACTTAAACTTAATGTTAGAGAGTCAAGAAAGACTACGAGTATCAATTCGTCCATATTTAGAAATAGGTGGAGCTCCATTGTCCTTTGGCATGCTATCAGTAGTAAATGGCCCAATAGTTATTGTGGATCCAAAAGCTAGAGAAATAACACCAAAAATTTTAAAATTCTTAAGAAAAAGAGAATTTAATAGTTTATTCGACTTTTTATTAGGACTAAACATCTATGATTTAAATGAAAGTCATA
>JBNASR010000019.1:0-3251 GCA_049717425.1 Microgenomates group bacterium
CCCTGATTCTCTGGCTGAAAACCAGATGTCCTAGGCCGCTAGACGACGGGACCAAAATCGAGCATGCCCGATGAAACTTTGTTTCATCGGCACCGCTAGACGACGGGACCTTCTAAAATTATAACAATTATATCATAAAAAGAAAACCTATCCTAAAATTTTAGGATAGGTTTTCTTGATGACTTATATTTAACTTTGAAGCTTTCTTTTTAAATCTTCAAGTAATTCTTTAGCCACATCCTTTCCTCCCAATCCAAATGCTAAACCACCAGCCAAAGCTAACATTGCCACAATACCAGTAAAAAGAATTCTAACCAAATCTTGAGCCACACCAAGTTGATTTAAAACCACCAAAGCGGTAAAAAAATTAATTGTCCACTTAGAAAAAACCGCTAAGGTATTGGCGGATTGGGATCCTAAAGTTTTGACACTATGACGCACCAAATCACTGGTTAAATTAGCAGCCAAAAGACCAACAAAAGCAATCACCACCGCAACAACAACATTGGGCAAGTAATATAGGAAATCATTTAAAACATTAGTTGCTTTTGATAATCCCCAGATCTCAAGAGTTGGGATCAAAAAAACAATGATCAACATCCATTTAAAAATCTCTGTTAATACCTCCACCCAGATTTTCATTTGGCCTTTTGGAAAAATTTTTGTTTTGTGAATCAAATCATCAACTTTTAAAAAATGAAAAAGGGTAACAATCAAGTGTTTTAAAATACTGGCAATTAAGACGCCAATGATTAAAATTAATATTCCTGCAAAAAGATTTGGTAGGAAGCTGCCAACGCTGCGAAAAAAATTAACTAAAATCATATTAACAACATCAATCATTTTTTTCACCCCCTTTCTAAATATCTATATTTTCATAAAATTTTAAATCTTCATTATCTCCACTTAAAATTATAGAAATCATATCTATTTTAAGTTTATAATCTTTAAATTTTGATTTCAATAAGAAAAATTGAGCGGCTTTTTTTAAATGATCAATTTTCCTTTGATTAACTGCCTCATATGGTTGACCTTTTTTAGTATTGGAGCGCGTTTTGACCTCAATGAAGTGTAATTCGTTGTCTCTTTTGGCAATAATATCAATCTCACCCAGTTTTGTTTGAAAATTTTTTTTTATGATGAAAAAACCTTGATTTTTTAAAAAAGAAATAGCTTTTTCTTCACCAATTTTACCTAAATTTTTTTTGGTAAAGACTCATTTATTTTGTTTTGGTTTTATAAAGTTTAGCTCTTAATTGTTTATCTGATAAATTGCGGATAAAATAAGCTTTTGCTTTTTCATATGAAGATTTTTTAACCAATTTAATTGATTCGATATATGGAGATAATAAAGGTATAATTCTTTCAACTCCAATTCCTGATTTACTAATTTTTCTCACCGTAATCATCCGTGTTTGATCACTATTGCCTTTAATTTTTATCAAAATTCCAGAAAATGCCTGAATTCTTTCCTTATCGCCTTCTTTGATTTTATAATTTATAGTTATCGTATCACCAATCTTTAGTACTTTGTCCTTATATTTAATTGAGTTAGCCATAAATTTAATTATACCTAATCTTTTTAATTTAAACAAGAGAATTTTTGACAGTTTCTTGTAAAAACCTTACAAAAACTGGATGAGGTTTAAGTGGTAGTGATTTATACTCTGGATGGCCTTGAGTGCCAAAATAAAATGGGTGAACTTCCTTTGGCAGTTCAATTATCTCTGATAAATTTTCAATAACAGATCGAGCGCTGATAATTAACCCGGCTTTTTCAAAATCTTTTGTGTATTGATCGTTAAACTCATAGCGATGTCGATGACGCTCTGAAATCATCTCATCTTGATAGATCTCATAAGCGATTGTATCTTTTTTAACTTTAGCCTCCCACGCTCCCAATCTCATTGTTCCACCATAGGCTCGGCGTTTCATAAACTCTTCTTGTTTTGGCATTAAGTGAACCACTAAATGTTTGCTTTTGGGATTGTTTTCTTCAGTATCAGCATCTTTCCAACCTAAAACATCTCGCGCAAATGCCACTACTGCCAACTGCATTCCATAACAAAGACCAAGATAGGGAATCTTATTTTTTCGAGCATAGGAAGCAGCACTGATCATTCCTTCAGCGCCCCGCTGGCCCCAACCAATTGGAACAATAATTCCATCAGGTCGACCAATAACTGCTACCCCTTGTTTTTCCACTTTTTCAGCATCAATCCAAATGGTCTTTACCTCCACATTAACCTGCCATGAAGCATGATCAATAGCATCAAATAAAGCTGCGTATGAATCACGCAACTGATAGTCGCCAGTACCAAAATATTTGCCAACTATGGCAATGGTAACTGTTTTATCTTTTTTTTGATAAATTTTATCAACCAGTTTTTGCCAATCAGTTAAATCTGGTGCTTTTTCTTTTAAGTTTAATTTTTTTAAGATTTTTTGGGCTAAATTTTGTTTGTTAAGAATCAAAGGTACTTCATAGGGGTGTTTTGTATCAGGATTGGAAATAATATTTTCAGGATGAACATTGCAAAATATAGCAAAGCGATCAAGTCGTCTTTTATCTAAATAGTTTTCTGAGCGAGCAATGATAAAATCCGGCTGAATTCCCATTGAATTTAAGGTACGCACTGAAAGTTGAGTTGGTTTAGTTTTTGGCTCACCAAGATGTTTTGGAGTGGGCACATAAGAAACATGAATATGAATAACATCTTGTGGATGTTTTAAAGTTAACAATCTTGAAGCTTCGTAATAAAAAACATTTTGATACTCACCCGCAGTGCCACCAAGCTCAATCAAGACAATATCAGCATTTTTCTTTTTTCCAAGTGATTGAATTCGATTAATGATCTCATCGGTGACATGAGGAATCGCCTCAACATCCTCACCGTTATATTCAAATCGACGCTCTCGATCAATGACTGTTTTATAAATTTGACCCATAGTAACAAAGTTATCTTTGCCCATTTGCTCACCTAAAAACTTTTCATAAGTGCCAATATCCATATCAGCCTCAGTCCCATCCTCACACAAAAAAACATCACCATGCTCAATCGGATTAATAGTGCCTGCATCAAGATTTAAGTAATTTTCAAATTTGATAGAGGCAATTTTGTATCCAGCTTGTTTAAGAAGAAGGCCGATGGAGGCAGAAGTAATCCCTTTACCAATTCCTGATATCACTCCACCAGAAATAAAAATATACTTCATAAATAAATATTATACTAAAAATAATTTTAATCGAA
>JBNASR010000019.1:3261-11042 GCA_049717425.1 Microgenomates group bacterium
TGCGTATTATTTGTTTATTTATTTCTTTATTTCTTTATTTGTTTATTTATTTATTTGATTATTAATTGTCATTATTATTTATTCATTATTCATTATTAATTAATTTCTTATAACTCCACTCTTGATAATTACACTTTGGATAATTGGCGCAGCCAAAAAATTTCTTTTTTGTTTTTGTATAGCGAATCACAATCTCGCCTCCACATATTGGGCATTTTTTACCTTTAACGGTTTTTTCTATTTTTTTTGTATATCTACACTTTGGATAATTAGCACAAGCAATAAATTTACCAAAACGCGAATAGCGAACAATTAAATTGCCACCATCCAAAGGACAAACTCCTTCAATTTTTTCATTAATCTCAATTTTTTCCTGATTGCTTTTATTTTTTTGAAGAAGATTTTTAAAAGGCTGATAAAACTCCTCTAAAACCTGAATAAAATCTTTTTCACCATTGGCTACTTGATCCAATTCATCTTCCATTAACGCGGTGAAATCAAGGCTGAACAATTGTGAAAAATTAGCAGATAAATAATCAGAAATTGCAGTCCCTAATGGTGTTGGCGAAAAATATCGCTGATTTTTTTCGACATAGTTTTTCACCTGAATTAAGCTTATAATTGGCGCATATGTTGATGGCCGGCCAATTCCTTTTTCCTCCAGTGTCTTAATCAACGAGGCCTCGTTATAGCGTGGTGGTGGCTTGGTTTTTAAACCCTGCTCTTCAATTTTTTCCAATTTCAAACTATCACCAATTTTATAATTAATTTTTAACTGGTTTTCATTGATATTTTGCTTATACAAAGCTAAAAAACCATCAAAAACTATTTGTTCTGATTCAGAAAGGAAAAGATATTTTTTATTGCCTTCAATTGAAATCTTTATCACCTTAACTTGAGCCTCTTTCATCTGAGTTGCCAAAGCCCGATTAAAGATCAATTGATAGAGTTTTTTATGACTGGTTGATAGTTTTTCTAATTTTGGATTAGGTTCAAGTTTTGTGGGCCTGATTGCCTCATGAGCCTCTTGAGCTAGTTTTGAGTGGGTTTTGTAACTGCGAGGTTTTTCTAAGGCATATTTTTCACCAAATTTTTTGATGATATAGTCTTTGGCTTTAAAAACAAAGGAAGTTGATAAACTAAAGGAATCAGTGCGATGATAAGTAATCAGTCCATTTTCATATAAATTTTGGGCTAAATTCATGGTCATTTTTGAGGAAAATCCCAGTTTGTAAAATGCATCTTGTTGCAAAAGTGAAGTCGTGTAAGGTGGTGGTGGATAACGACTAATCACTGTTTCTTCTATATTTTTTATTTTATATTGATCAGTTTGTAAATCATTTTTAATGTTTTGCAGATTGTCTTTAGTGATTGTCGTTTTTGTGTAAGTATATTCACCAGCAAAAAGCTTTAAAGTAAACTTTTGTTCATAGTCAACATTATCCTTGGAGATTAATTTTGCCTTTAATCCATCAAAAAACCCATAAATTTGAAAATAATCCTCAACTGTAAAGTTATTAATTTCTTTTTCCCGCTCGACAATCAGTCTTAAAGCTACAGTTTGTACTCGCCCAGCTGAAAGCCAATTTTTACCAGTTTTTTTCCACAAAAGCGGTGATAACTCATAACCAACAATTCGATCTAAAATCCTTCTTGATTGTTGACTATAAACTAAATTTAAACGCAAATTCGTTGGATTCTCCAGAGCCTCTTTTAAAGCATTAGCAGTAATCTCATGAAAAACAATTCTTTTTAACGAGTTATCAAGGATTTTAATTTTTGGCCAGTCTTCTTTAACTTTATCAAGAACATAAGCGCAATGATAAGCAATTGCTTCACCTTCACGATCCGGATCAGTGGCTAAGATTATCTCTGATGATTTTGAGGCTAATTCTTTAAGCTGAGCAACTATTTTTTCTTTTGATTTAACAATCTCGTACTCAGGCAAAAATTTTTTTTCATAATCAATTGCCAAACGATTAACTGGTAAATCTCGAAAATGACCTTTGGTAGCAAATACAAAATATTTATTCTCTTCTTTTAAAATCCGATTAAAAGTACGAGCCTTGGTTGGTGACTCAACAATAATTAAAATCATAATAACTAAAAGTATAAACTATAAATTCAACTATTTAAATCAAAAACATTTTAAATGTTCAAGTAATTTTTTTTCTTTTTTTAAGAAGTTTTGAATCAATGATGGCTCGGCGCATTAAAGATAGAGCCTCTTGACGGCTTTTTTCATCCTTGGCTTGAGAGGCTAATTTTTGAGCCGCCTCCATTGCCTCATTAATTAATCTTTCATCAATTTCATCTTGACCATAAGCGCGAGAGACTAAAATTATCACCTCCTTACCATCTGTCTGCAAATATCCAGCGCCAATTGAAAAATAGTCTTCGTTTTCTTTGTACTTAACTTTTATTATTCCTTCTTTTAATAGAGTAAATAAATTTGTATGATGTGGCAAAACAGTAATTTCTCCATCATCAGCAGGAACAGTCACGGATTGCACCTCATTTTCATAAACAATTTTTTTTGGAGTAATAATTTTAAGATGTAAAGCCATATTTATTATATTTATTTATTTTTTTATTTATTTATTTGTTTATTTAATTATTTGACCTCATCAATTGTCCCAACCATATAAAAACTCATTTCATTTTTATCATCATGTTTTCCCTCTAAAATTTCTTTAAAGCCACGAATGGTTTCCTCAATTGGTACGTACTTTCCCTCGCGACCAGTAAAAGGCTCAGCGACAAACATTGGTTGAGTTAAAAATCTTTGAATTTTTCTAGCTCGAGAAACAGTGATTTTATCAGCTTCAGACAACTCTTCCATTCCCAAAATCGCAATAATATCTTGTAAATCTTTATATCTTTGCAAAGTTTTAATAACATCTCGGGCAACTTGATAATGCTCTTCTCCAACAATCTCTGGATCTAAGGCTTTAGATGATGATGTTAATGGATCAATTGCAGGATACAGGGCTTGTTCAGCTAAAGCTCGCTCAAGCGTTAATGAAGCATCAATGTGAGCAAAAGTAGCCACTGGTGCTGGATCGGTATAATCATCAGCTGGCACATAAACTGCTTGAATTGAGGTAATTGAACCATTTTGAGTTGAGGTGATTCGCTCTTGCAATGCTGACATCTCTGAGGCTAAAGTCGGCTGATAACCAACTGCTGATGGAATCCGACCTAATAGAGCTGAGACTTCACTTCCAGCTTGAGCAAAACGAAAGATATTATCAATAAAAAGCAAAACGTCCATATTTTTTTCATCACGAAAGTACTCGGCCATGGTCACGCCAGTTAAAGCCACTCGCAAGCGATTGCCTGGTGGCTCATTCATTTGTCCAAAAACTAAACAAGTGCTGTCAAGAACTTTTGTGGCAATCATCTCATGATATAGATCATTTCCCTCTCTAGATCTCTCACCAACGCCAGCAAAAACTGAAACGCCATGATGTTTTTTGGCAACATTGTGAATCATCTCTTGAATTAAAACAGTCTTACCAACTCCTGCCCCACCAAAAACTGCTACCTTTCCACCCCGGATAAAAGGCACAAGCAAATCAATCACTTTTATTCCAGTTTCAAAAATATTTTTTTGAACTTGCTGATCAACTAAAGTTGGTGGTTGACGATGAATTGAATATTTTTTATCAACTTTTTTTAATGGTTTTTCATCAATTGGATTACCTAAAACATCAAAAAGTCGGCCCAAAGTCACCTCACCAACTGGTACTTCAATTGGTTTACCAGTATTTAATACTTCCAATCCTCTTCTTAATCCAAAAGTATCACCCATAGCAATCGTTCTTACCAATCCTGGCTCAAGAATCGCCTCAACCTCCAAAACCAATTTTTTGTCTTGATAAAAAACCTCCAAAGCATCATACACTTTTGGAGTTTGATTAACATCAAATTGAACATCAACAACTACTCCTCGAATTGAAATAATTTTTCCTTTGTTGTTCATACTATTTAAGAACAAAAATTTTTAAATATTTTCTACTGATATTTTTGCTGATATCATATCTAATAATTCGTTAGTGATTTTCTCTTGTCTTACCTTATTACGCAACAATGTCAAGTTATAAATAATCTCACCTGCATTGTCAGTGGCATTTTTCATAGCCAACATTCTGGCCGAATGTTCAGCAGCTTGTGACTCTATCACCGCGCCTCTAATTTTTTCCTCAACTAAATTTTTTAAAACTTCATTAATAACTTTTTTGGGATCAGGTTCAATTAAATACTCTTTATTACTATTTATTTCTTTTGCTTGATTAATATTTAGATCTGTCGGTAATAATTGCACCTTTATAGTCTCAAATTTTGATGCACTAATAAAATGATTGTAAATTAAATAAACTTTTTGATAATCACCTTTTAAAAATTTTTCTACTGCCTCAGTAAAAATGGGCGATACGGCATTAAAAAAATTAATTGAGGAAAAATCAGCAATAATTTTGCCACCAATTTTATTAATAAAAACACTAGCCTTTTTACCCAAAGTTATAAAATCAGTTGCTTTCAAATCAGTTTCTTTAGATAAAAATTTGAAAATACTGAAATTAAAAAATCCACATAGTCCTTTATTTGAAGAAATAACAATGTATAAATTCTTATTTTTGTCAGTATGAGAATAAAGTAGTGGGGAAGATTTTTTATCTATTAATAAAATAGTTTTTGTGACAATTAAATTTAAATAGTTTCGATAAGGCATCGACTCTAATGCTTCTTGTTGAGCTTTTTTCATCTTAACAGCCGAAACTAGCTGCATTGCTCTGGTAATTTTTTTGACATTGGCAATTGATTTGATTTTTTTGCGAATAATTCTTAGATTCATAAGATTTCACTAATCAATTTTTTTAATTCCTCCTCATCATTTTCATCAAAAGTTTTATTTTTATTGACTTTTTCTAACCATTTTTTTCCTTTGGTTTCCATATGATTAACAATTCTTTGCTCGTATTTTTTAATCTCATTAACTGGTACTGAATCTAAAAGTCCTGATGAAGCAGCATAAATCACTGCCACTTGCATAGCTAAGGAATAGGGCTGATTTTTATCCTGAATTAAAATTTGAGTTAATCGAGCTCCTCGATTTAGAAATTTTTTTGTTTCCTCATCAAGATCACTCTCAAATTGAGAAAAGGCTGCCAACTCTCGATACTGAGCTAAATCAAGTTTAAGCTTGCCAGCAACTTTTTTCATTGCTTTAGTTTGAGCAGCACCACCAACACGCGAAACTGATAAGCCGACGTTAACTGCAGGTCTAATTCCAGAATTAAACAAATCAGTTTCTAAAAAAATCTGTCCATCGGTAATTGAGATAACATTAGTGGGAATATAGGTTGATAAATCACCCTCAAGAGTCTCAATTATGGGTAAAGCTGTAATTGAACCTCCACCGTATTTTTCATTTAATCGACAAGCTCGCTCTAAAAGCCGTGAATGAAGATAAAAAACATCTCCTGGATAAGCTTCACGTCCTGCTGGCCGGCGCAGTATCAATGATATTTGCCGATAGGCCCATGCGTGTTTAGTCAAATCATCATAAACAATTAAAACATCTTTTCCTTGATCCATAAAGTACTCTCCAATGGCTGTAGCACTGTATGGAGCTAAATACTGCAATGAGGCTGGATCTGAAGCTGATGCAGAAACAACAATCGTATAATCCATCGCTTGATTTTTTTTTAAAGTCTCAATTACTGAGGCAATCTTTGAATTGCGCTGGCCTATTGCACAGTAAATGCAAATCACATTTTCACTTTTCTGGTTAATAATCGTATCAATTGCTAAAGTAGTTTTACCAATACCGCGATCACCAATAATTAGCTCTCGCTGGCCTCGACCAATAGGAATAAGAGAATCAATTACTTTTAGCCCTGTTTGTATTGGAGTATCAACTGATTTTCTTTTAATCACTCCTGGAGCGATTTTTTCAACTGGATAAAATTTTGTTCTCTTAAAATTATCTTCGCCATCTAAAGGTTCACCTAATGAATCAACCACTCGACCAATCATTGCATCACTGACTGGAATTGCAAGAGTATAGCCTAAACCAACAACTTTATCACCAGATTTTAGGCCTAAATAATCACCTAGAACAATTACTCCTACTTTTTCCTTATCTACATCAATAACATATCCTTTTACACCATTTTCAAATTGAACAACTTCACCAAAAGTAATATCACTTAAACCACCAATAATAGCAACTCCGTCTTTTACTTCCTCGACCTCTCCGTATTGTTCGATTTTGACTTTTTTTATCTCTTCAATGATTTTTTCTGTTTTTTTAATGAGATCATTAAAGTTGCTCATAAAGTTTTTGACTAATCATTTTTAATTTATTTTTTAAAGACAGATCAATTATTTTATCAGCAAATTTGATGACCATTCCTCCAAGAATACCCTTGTCAATTATATTTTTAACTGCAAAGTTTTTTAGTTGAGGGATTTTTTCTTTAATCTTGTTTAATTCGTCATTCGATAACAAATAGGTAGTAATAATAATTGCCTCATTCATAAAATTAATTAATTTTCTTTAAATTTTTAAGAATTTGCTGATTAATTTCTTTTTGAGTTTTAGCGTCAATGACATCATCAAAAGCTTTTTCCAAAATAGTTTTCGCTAAATTAACAGCTTTTTTTTCTAATTCTTTTTCCATTGCTTTGCGCTCTGCAGCAATTTTCTTTTTAGATGAAGCAATGATTTCTTCAGCCTCAACTTTAGCTTGTTCAATTATTTTTTCTTTATAAGCTTTGGCATCAGTTTTTGCTTTTAAAAGAGCTTTTTCATACTCTTTTTCTAAATCTTTTTTTTGTTTTTCCAGCTCTTTTGTCAATTTCTCTTGTTGTTGCTTAAGGTACAAATCTGCCTTATCTTTTTCCTCCTGTTTTCTTTTTTCCTCAGCTAAAAATTTCGCAAAAGGAGCCGCTAAATATTTTTTAAAAATGAAAAAGAACAAAGTAAAATTAATAATCTGCGCCACTAAATATTTTATATCAATACCAAGACCTTCCATATTTTTTTATACAAATTTAATAATAAGGGCAACCACCAAAGCATAGATCGCAACTGCCTCAGCAAAAGCAATTGCCAAGATCATATTGGTTTGGATTTGAGATGAGGCATCTGGGTTTCTTCCAATTGCCTCAACAGCCTTGCCACCAACAATACCGATACCAATACCCGGTCCAATAGCTCCTAAACCAATAGCTAATGCCGTAGCTAATAATTTTGTTGCCTCAGGACTCATAGTTTCACCTCCTTAAATCTATAAAAACTTTTAATGATGTTTTGATGTTACTCCACTTAAAAATACTGCCACAAGCATAGAAAAAACCAAAGCTTGAACAAATCCAACAAAAATCTCAAGTACTAAAAATGGAAAAGATACCAAAACTGGAATTAAAAAAGCCATCACTGTCAAAAGGACTTCTCCGGCAAAAATATTACCAAAAAGTCGAAAAGAAAAAGAAATAATTTTTGATATTTCAGAAATTGTTTCTAAAATTCCAACAAAAAAATTAATGGGATTGGTGAGATTAATAAACTTTTTTATATAGTTTTTAAAACCTAAATATTTAATTCCAGTATATTGAATATATATAACAGCAATAAGAGCAAGTACTAAAGTAGTATTTAAGTCAGCATTATTGCCGCGAAAAATTGGAAAATATTCAACTTTTCCATGTTCAACTACTTTGACCAAAACACTTCCTACTCCCGGAAAAAGACCAGCCCAGTTATTCAAAAT